>RFIO01000357.1 GCA_003695205.1 Deltaproteobacteria bacterium | reverse complement strand
TACCCGGTCCTGCTGGGGACTTCGCGCAAGAGCTTCATCGGGCGCCTGCTCGATCTTGACGATCCCGGCGATCGGCTCAACGGCACCCTGGCGACCGTGGCCCTGGGCGTGGCGCGCGGAGCGATGCTGCACAGGGTTCACGATGTGCGCCCGGCGCGCGAGGCCGCCGAGGTGGCCTGGGCCATCTGTCAAGAAGTATCACACCCAAACTCCTGATCTGGTGCCGGCAATGGCGGGAATTCTGGATGGTTTCGGACATGTACGCTGGCTGCTCGATATCATAGATATCGGGCTGGTGGCCTTCATCATCTACCGGATCATCCTGCTGATCAAGGGGACCCGGGCGGTGCAAATGCTCCTCGGCCTGGTGGTCATCCTGATCGTCTACACCGCCTCCCAGGTCGGTGGCCTCTACACCCTGCACTGGCTGCTCGACAATTTTCTCTCCTCGATCATCCTGGTGATCGTCGTTATCTTCCAGAACGACATCCGGCGGGCACTGATCCACGTCGGCCGCAACCCCTTCTTTGCCGACATGTCGTTCAAGGAAGGGACCGAAATGATCGAGGAGCTGGTCAAGGCCTGCGTCACCATGGCCGGCCGGAGAATCGGCGCCCTGATCGTTATCGAACGGGAGACCGGTCTGAAGGACTTTCTTGAGGTGGGAGTCGATCTCGACGCGAAGGTGAACGCCGATCTGGTGGTTGCCATCTTCAACCCGAAATCGCCCATTCACGACGGTGCCCTGGTGCTGCAGCAGGGACGGCTCAAGCGGGCCGGCTGCTTTCTGCCGCTGGCCCAGGATACCGAGGTCAGCCGGCAGCTCGGAACCCGGCATCGTGCCGCCGTCGGCCTGACCGAACTGGTCGATGCCGTTGCCATCTTTGTATCGGAGGAGACCGGCAGGATTTCGGTGGTCATCGGCGGACGCATCACCCGCGATCTTGACGCCACCAGCCTGAAGCGGGTGCTGACCCGGCTGCTCGAACCGCGGGAACGCCGCTCCGCGGGCCGTAAAGAGAAGAAGAGGGGCTGATGTTCGCCAACCTGACCGAAAACTGGTTCCTCAAGCTGATCTCCCTGGTCTTTGCCCTGATGCTCTGGTTTTTCGTCATGGGCGAACGGCGCCAGGAGATCGGCTTCACCGTCCCCCTCAACCTGGTCAATATCCCGGAAGGGCTGATGGTGGCCAACGAAGTCCCGAACCTGATCGATGTGCGGGTGAGCGGCCCGCGTACGGTCCTGATGAACCTCAGCCCCCAAGATATCAGTATCTCGGTTGACCTGAAGAATCTCAAGCCCGGGGTCACATCCTTCAAACGGCTCGATGAACGACTCAATATCCCCAGTGTTCTCAAGGTGACGCGCCTCTCCCCCTCCTTTGTCGACGTCAGGCTCGAACGCATCGGGCAGAAGAAGGTGCCGGTCAAGGTGCTGCTTCAGGGGGAACCGCCCGAGGGACACAGACTGGGCAAGGTTCGGGTCAGCCCCGGGCAAGTGACGGTGCAGGGGGCCGAAAGCGAACTGAAGGACGTCAGCGAGGTTGCCACAGAACCGGTCGATTTGACCCAGTCGCGCGAAAGTTTCTCCCTGATGGTGCCCCTGGCCTATCGGGGCAAATATACCTACCTCAGGCAGACCGAGGCGGTGGAGGTGCGGGTCGATATCATCGGACCGAAGCCTCCGGCAACCGGGCTGGTCGAGCAGATTCCCGCCGAGGCCGCGCCACAGAACGACGAAGAGGGCAAGAAGGAACAATGAGCAGGAAACTTTTCGGCACCGACGGAGTGCGAGGAGTGGCCAATGTCCACCCGATGACGACCGAGATCGCCATGCAGCTCGGCCGGGCCGCCGCCTACATCTTCAAACAGAATGAGGAACGCCGGCACCGGGTTGTCATCGGCAAGGATACCCGCCTGTCGGGTTATATGATCGAAAACGCCCTGGCCGCGGGCATCTGTTCCATGGGGGTCGACGTCTTGCTGGTCGGTCCGCTGCCGACCCCCGGGATCGCCTTTGTCACCTCATCGATGCGCGCCGATGCCGGCGTGGTGATCTCGGCGTCCCACAACCCCTACCAGGACAACGGTATCAAGTTCTTCTCGCGGGATGGTTTCAAGCTGCCGGACGAGCAGGAACTGCGCATCGAGGAGCTGATTTTCTCGAACAGCATCGACGCCCTGCGGCCGACCGCCGACGAGGTCGGCAAGGCCTTCAGGGTCGACGATGCCGGCGGTCGCTATATCGTTTTTCTGAAGAACACCTTTCCGCGCGATCTCGATCTCGAGGGGTTGAAGATCGTCCTCGACTGTGCCAACGGCGCGGCCTACAAGGTGGCGCCCGCGGTCCTGTCGGAGCTTGGTGCCGAACTGGTTCTGCTCGGCGTCTCTCCCGACGGTACCAACATCAACCGCGATTGCGGCAGCCTGCACCCTGAGGGGATTGCCGCCGCGGTGCGCCAGCACGGTGCCGATCTCGGCATCGCGCTGGATGGTGATGCCGACCGGGTGATCTTTGTCGACGAGAAGGGGAGGGAAATTGACGGCGACCATATCATGGCCCTGTGCGCCAGTGACATGCTCGAGCGTGACGCGCTGAAACAGCGGACCCTTGTGGCGACGGTGATGAGCAACATGGGGCTCGAACTGGCGCTGCGGCAGGCCGGCGGCCGGGTTGTGCGGACCGCGGTCGGCGATCGCTATGTCGTCGAGGAGATGCGTCGCGGTGGTTACAACCTGGGCGGAGAACAGTCCGGCCACATGATCTTTCTCGATCACAACACCACGGGTGACGGCATGTTGTCGGCCCTGCAGGTTCTGGCGATCATGCAGCGTCGGGGCCGGCCCCTGTCCGAGCTTGCCGCGGTCATGGAGGCTCTGCCCCAGGTGCTGGTCAACGTCCGGGTGGCACGGAAACCCGACCTGGCAACCATTCCCGAGATCGCCGCGCGAATCGAGAAAGTCGAGACCGACCTTGCCGG
>RFIO01000356.1 GCA_003695205.1 Deltaproteobacteria bacterium | reverse complement strand
GTTTCATGGTTTTCAACACGTTTCATGAACCGCCGTGTACGGAACCGTACGCACGGTGGTGTGGGAGGACGGCGGGGGTAACCCCGCCTCCTACCCGATGCAATATTTCGGCTCGGATCAGGAGGCCATGGCCGCCTTCACCTTGTCGAAGCCGAGACCGTAGGCCTTCTCGTTCAGTTCCTTGAAGGCAGCCGGAACGCGGGAGAGAACCGCCTTGAGGCCCGACTCGCGTTCGACAACGTCGGTCAGGGCGATCATGGCACCCAGGGCGACCACGTTGGCGACGATGGCGCGGCCGATCTCTTCCTGGGCGGTGCGCATGATGGGGATGCGCACCACGCGAAAATCGCCTTCGGGGATGTTGGGGACGAAATCCTCGTCGAGCAGCAACAGACCACCCGGCTTGATGCCGTTGGCATACTTGTCACAGGCTTCCTGGGTCATGGCGAGGCAGGCATCGACGATGGTCGCCTTCGGGTAGTCGATGGGACCATCGGAGATGATGACCTCGGACTTGGAAGCGCCGCCACGGGCCTCGGGGCCGTAGCTCTGTGACTGCACGGCATGTTTGCCTTCGACAATGCTGGCCGCTTCGGCCAGGATGATTCCGGCGGTGATCAGACCCTGACCACCCGCGCCGGAAAACCGGATTTCATAACGCTCGGACATTGTTTGCTCCTCCTGTCGCGTGGTGATCAGGCGCCCTGCGCCTTTTTAATGACTTCGGCATAGGTGGCGGTGTACTCGGGACGTTCCTCCTTGAACAGGACGCCGGTCAGAATCTTGCCTTCGAGCTGTTCGGGGCTCATCTTGCTGGCAGCTGCCACCGGCACGGCGTTGTCCTTGAGCCGTTTCATCATGTCGACCACGGAGCGGAACTTGTTGCGCCGGCCGTAGGTGGTCGGGCAGTCGTCGATAATCTCGATGACGGCCATGCCCTTGTGGCGGATGCCTTCTGCGATCAGCTTGTCGATCTGGGTAGCGTGATAGGCGGTCGTGCGGGCCACGAAGGTGGCGCCGGCGCCGATGGCCAGCTTGCTGATATCGAAGGTCGGGTCGGGGTTGCCGTAGGGCGTGGTCGAAGCCATGGCGCCGGTCGGGGTTGTCGGGGAGAACTGGCCGCCGGTCATGCCATAGATGTGGTTATTCATGACGATGTAGGTCAGGTCGATGTTGCGGCGACAGGCGTGGATGAAGTGGTTGCCGCCGATGGCGGTACCGTCGCCGTCGCCGCCGACCACGATGACGTTCATGTCAGGGCGGGCCATCTTGACGCCGGTAGCAAAGGCGGCCGCGCGGCCGTGGGCAGTGTGCAGGGTGCAGGCATCGAGATAGCCGGGCAGGCGGCTGGCGCAGCCGATACCGGATACGATCGCGGTCTGCGTACGGTCGAGTTCACACGTGTCCATGGCCCGGATCAGGCCCTTCATAATGATGCCGTGGCCGCAGCCGGGGCACCAGATGTGGGGAAGTTTGCCCGGGCGGATCGATTTTTCGTAATCGTAAGCCATTAGAGTACCTCCTTGACCCGGTCCATGATCTGGCCGGGGTTGATCGGTTCACCATCCACCCGGTTGACACCGGCAACGGCGCAAGCGCCTTTGGCAACGCGGTCGACCTCGTAGATCATCTGGCCGAGGTTCAGTTCGGGCACGACGATTGCTTTCGCCTGCTGCGCCAGCTCGGCGGTACGCTTCTCCGGGAAGGGCCAGAGGGTGATAGGACGGAACAGGCCGGCCTTGATGCCTTCTTTGCGCAGTTCGTTAACGGCATATCGGGCCGAGCGGGAGGTCGAGCCGAAGGCCCAGATGATCACCTCGGCATCATCGGTCAGGTATTCTTCGTTCTTCTCGATGTCGGCAACGTTGTCCATGACCTTGGCGATCTGGCGGCGCTCTTCGGCATCAACCAGTTCAGCCTTGGTGGTCGGAAAGCCATCGGGCGCCTTGTTGAGGCCGGTGACATGGAACTTGTAGCCGGACCCGTAGGCGGCCAGCGGCGGCACCTGACCCTGGCTAGGATCGAAGGGTTTGTAGTCTTCGGGGCCGACGGTGGGAGCGGTCCGGTCGATGACTTCCAGTTCGCCCGGTTCGGGAAAGGTTACCGGCTCGCGCATGTGACCGACGATCTCATCGTAGAGAATCTGCACAGGCATGCGGTATTTTTCGGCCAGGTTGAAGGCGCGCACGGTTTCCTCGAAGATCTCCTGGCATGAGGCCGGAGCCACGGCAATTACGGCGTGGTCGCCATGGGTGCCCCATTTTGCCTGCATGACGTCAGACTGACCGGGACCGGTCGGCATGCCGGTTGACGGACCGCCGCGCATGACGTTGACGATGACGATGGGCACTTCGGCGATGCAGGCGTAGCCGATCAGTTCCTGCTTGAGCGAGATGCCCGGGCCGGACGAGGCGGTCAGGGCCTTTGAACCTGCCAGCGACGCGCCGATGACAGAGGCGATGGCAGCAATCTCGTCTTCCATCTGAATGAATTTACCGCCGACCTTGGGCAGCTCGCCAGACAGCACCTCGGCCACCTCGGTGGACGGGGTGATCGGATAGCCGCCGAAGAACTTGCAACCGGCGTAGACTGCGCCCTGGGCGCAGGCATCGTTCCCCTGAAGGAGTGCAACTTTCTTTGCCACTGAAACGTCCTCCTCTTTATTTACGCAACCTTGGTCACTTTGATGGCGAAGTCGGGGCAGCGCAGTTCGTACTGCATGCAGGCGATACAGGCTTCCGGCTTGGCGGCTTTGACGACAAAGAGATCCATTTCGAGAACCTTGGTCGGGCAGAATTCGACGCAGATGCTGCAGCCCTTGCAGTATTTCTCGATGATCTCCACTTCTCCTTTGGCCTTGCTCATTCCGGTCTATCTCCTTTGTTTTGATGACCACCCC
>RFIO01000355.1 GCA_003695205.1 Deltaproteobacteria bacterium | reverse complement strand
GGCGCCGAGCGGCCCGCCGTCGGCGAGGATGGTCGCCATCTCGATGACGTTTTCCAGTTCGCGCACGTTGCCGGGCCAGTGGTAGCTGTTGAGCAGAGTCATCGCCTCCGGGGTGATCTGCTGCTCTCCCCGGGGGGAATACTTGCGGGCAAAGAACTGGGCCAGCAGGGGGATATCCTCGCGGCGTTCACGCAGGGGCGGTACCTGGATGGTCACCACGTTGAGGCGGTAGAAGAGATCCTCGCGGAAATGGCCGAGGCGGACCTCGGTTTCAAGATCCTTGTTGGTGGCGGCGACAAAACGAACGTCCGCCTTGCGCACCTTGGTCGACCCGACCGGAATGAATTCCTTCTCCTGAAGCACGCGCAGCAACTTGGCCTGCAAGGCGGCGCTGATATCGCCGATTTCGTCCAGAAACAGGGTGCCGCCATCCGCCTCTTCCACAAGACCACGGTGGTTGGCGACGGCGCCGGTAAAAGCCCCCTTGACGTGGCCGAACAGCTGACTTTCCAGCAGGGTGTCGGTCAGGGCGGCGCAGTTGATGGTGAGAAACCGGTTATCGCTGCGCCGGCTGCTGTAGTGGATGGTCGAGGCGACCAGCTCCTTGCCGACGCCGCTCTCGCCCATGATCAGCACGCTCGCCTCGCTCGGCGCCACCTTGCGCGCCAGCTCGAAGGCCTGGCGAAAGCCCGGACTGGCGAAGACCACCTGGTCGGGGTCGAATCGGCGCCGGATCTCCGCCTTGAGGGAACGATTCTCGGTTTCAAGCCGGTTGCGTTCGACGATCTTTTCCACCAGGTTGAAGAGTTCGTCGGCGAAAAAGGGCTTGATCAGGTAGTCATGCGCCCCCTGCTTCATCGCCGCCACCGCGCCACGCACCGTGGCGAAGGCACTCATCATCACCACCGGCAGGCGCGGCCAGCTCGACCTGACCTGGCGCAGCACCTCCATGCCGTCCATGCCCGGCATCTTGACGTCGAGCAGCACCAGGTCGGGCTGGGCGTCGCGCTCCTCCTGCAGCATCTTCAACAGCGCCGGACCGCTCTCGAAGCTGTCGACCTGGTAACCGCGGCTGCCGAGCATCTCCTCGAGAAACCCGCGAATCTCCGGTTCGTCGTCACAGACCAGTACCCAGCCCTGTCGCATGCTCCCTTTACCCCTTGACGAGAATTGGAACCACAGCACCATACCAGAAGCGCGCAACCATCGGCAACGGCCCGACATCCGTCAACACGTATACCTTTCGGCCTGGACGGACCCGGCAAATCCCGGCAACAAAAAACCTTATTCATTAAGGGGTTATCCATTTTCGTCCGG
>RFIO01000354.1 GCA_003695205.1 Deltaproteobacteria bacterium | reverse complement strand
GGAATTCGCCGAGAAGGAGATCGCGCCGGGGGTCGAGGAGCGCGACGAGGCCGAACGGTTCGACCGCGCGCTGATGTACGACCGCCTGGGAGAGCTCGGGCTGACCGGCATTGTCTTTCCCGAGGAATACGGCGGCGCCGGTGCCGACTACATCAGCTACGCCATCGCCGTCGAGGAACTGTCCCGGGTTTGCGCTTCAACCGGTGTGACCCTGTCGGCGCATCTGTCCCTGGGCGCCAACCCGATCTACCTGTTCGGCACCGAGGAGCAGAAGCAGAAGTTTCTGACTCCGCTGGCGACCGGCGAGAAGCTGGGAGCCTTCGCCCTGACCGAACCCGAGGCCGGTTCCGATGCCGGCGGCACCCGTACGACTGCGGTCCGAGACGGTGACGAGTGGGTGCTCAACGGCACCAAGATCTTCTGCACCAACGGCGGTGAAGCCGAAATCTACATCGTCTTTGCCCGCACCGACAAGGAGGCCCAGAAGCATCACGGTATCAGCGCCTTCATCGTCGAGAAGGACACGCCCGGTTTCACCTTCGGCAAGAAGGAGAAGAAGATGGGTATCCGCTCTTCGCCGACCCGGGAGCTGGTTTTTGACAACTGCCGCATTCCCGCCGCCAACCTGCTCGGCGAGGAGGGGCAGGGCTTCAAGATCGCCATGAAGACCCTCGATGGCGGCCGCATCGGCATCGCGGCCCAGGCGCTCGGCATCGCCCAGGGCGCCTTCGAAGCGGCGCTGAACTGGGCCAGGGAGCGCAAGCAGTTCAACCAGCCGATCTCCGCCTTCCAGGCTATTCAGTTCAAGCTGGCCGACATGGCCACCGAAATCGAGGCTGCCAGGCTTTTGGTCTACCAGGCGGCCTGGAAGGCGAGTGCCGGTCTCTCCTACGGCAAGGATTCGGCCATGGCCAAGATGTATGCCTCCGATGTCGCCATGAAGGTGACCACCGAGGCGGTGCAGATCTTCGGCGGTTACGGCTTCACCCGCGAGTTCCCGGCCGAGCGCATGATGCGTGACGCCAAGATCACCCAGATCTACGAGGGGACCAACGAGGTGCAGCGCATCGTCATCAGCGCCGCCCTGGTGCGCTGAGCGCCACGGTTGGAGACGGACAGCCTGTCTCCAACCGTTGACAGTACCCGGGCCGTCCCGGTTTCCCGCTGGATGCCGGGACGGCCAAGTTCTTGAAATGATGTTGTTTGCGCGGGTTCAGGAAGGAATTTACCCAGGTCTGCTCCGCTGGCACTCCCCTTGCTCTTCCAACGGGCAGGTCTGAACAAGCAAAGGAGCATGTGATGGCCATCATCAATCTTCCCGGACTCGGGTTCGACCTCGACGAGACTGCCGTCCTGCTGCGTGACACGGTCAGGGATTTTGCCGCCGCCGAAATCGCGCCAAGGGCGGCCGATATCGACCGTGAAAACCAGTTCCCCGCCGACCTCTGGCGCAAGATGGGCGATCTCGGACTGCTCGGCGTCACCGTCAGCGAAGAGTATGGCGGCGCCGGCATGAGCTACCTGCACCATGTCCTCGCCATGGAGGAGATCAGTCGGGCCTCGGCATCGGTGGCGCTCTCCTACGGTGCCCACTCCAACCTCTGCGTCAACCAGATCTATCGCAACGGCAACGAAGACCAGAAGGCCAGGTATCTGCCGAAGCTGATCAGCGGCGAACATGTCGGTGC
>RFIO01000353.1 GCA_003695205.1 Deltaproteobacteria bacterium | reverse complement strand
GTCCGAAGCTGGAGTTGACAGCTCCGGCAACCCGGACCGCCGAGAGTACGCCCGTTGTCGCCTGGCGGGGGGAGGCCGAGCGGGTCCGGCTGTTCCTGGACGAGCGAGAAGTCGAGGTGGCCAACGGCGGGCCTCTGCCGAAACTTTCAGATGGCGACCATATATTGCGACTCGAAGCTACCGACGAGGCCGGCAATGTCCAGGTGGTCGAGCGCGCCTTTACCGTCGATACCACTCCGCCGAGTTTTCTGGTCGACCCGGTCCCGGAAGTTGTCGGCAAACCGGAGCTGATACTGAGCGGAACCCGGGAGCCGGGCAGTTTTATCGATGTTGTTGTCCTTCCTTCGGCTGAAGCGGGTGAGGTCATCTACCCCGATGGTTCTTCCTGGCGCCTGGAGCTGAAAGGCCTGGCCGACGGTGATGTCCTCGCCGTGGTGACGGCGCGGGATGCGTTCGACAACGAAGCCCGCAGCGAAGTCCGTTTCCGGGTCGACACCAGGGCGCCGAAAGTCAGGATCATCGAACCCGGAATGCAGATCCTGCGTCAGGCCCGCATTCCGTTCCGGGTCGAAGTGGACGAAGGAGAGCTGTCCGTCACCCTGGATGGCCGGACGCTGGGCCAGGATCCCGATGTCCTGGGGCCGCTGGAGGACGGCGAGCATCTGCTGGTCGTTGATGCAGTCGATGCCGCAGGCAACCGGGGCCGGGCCGAGAAGAAATTCGTGGTCGACACCCATCCGCCCGAGGTCGCGATCCTGGCCCCGGGGGACGGGGACCGCACCGGGGTCCGCCCCGTGGTCGACTATCGCGTGATCGAGGGGAGGGGACGGTTGCTCCTCGACGGCCGTCCCCTGGAGATCGAATCGGGCGACAGGCTGCCGGCGCTCGATGACGGGGAGCACCGGCTGCGCCTTGAAGCTCTGGATGAAGCCGGCAATCTTGCGACAGTCGAGGTTCATTTTACCGTCGACAGCAGCGCCCCAAGGGTCGTGCTGACTTCGCCGGCCACCGGCGTAACCTTCGATCCGACCCCGACACTCCGGTTCCGGGTCGACCGGGGCGAGGCCCAGGTCTTCGTAGATGATCGCCCGGTCGACAAGGTGTCCGGCGATTCTCTTGCTCCCCTGGCGCCGGGTGAGCATCGCGTTCGGGTCGAGGCGGTTGATGATGCCGGCAATGTCGGTTCGGCCGAGAGGCGGTTTGTCGTAGCCGAGGTTCAAGCTCCTGAGGAACCTGCCGAGGCCGGGCCCCGTTTTAAAAAATTCAGCGTGCGCCTGGATCGCCGGGTCGTGCGGGAGAACTCTGGTCAACCACTGGTGCTGGAGATCGGCCCGCTGAGTCGGCCGGGTGAGACTGTCCACATCGAGCAGTGGCTGGATGCCAATGGCAATGGTGTGGCCGACGCCGGCGAGGAAGTCGTGCAGACCTTTCGCCTGGTCGACGGTATCGGCGCTGCCGGCAACGGCGTGCCCGGCGACCTGGACGGCAGTGCCAACCGTTTAATCCGTACCGAGTTTCCGCTCGAAGTCCTTCGCGCCACGGGGGTTTCCGGGAAGCGTTTTGTCCTGCTGATCATGGCCGAGCACCATCTTGCGGAGGTCGGTTTCCGCTTTGCCGATGGCGGTTGACAGTATGGTGGCGGCTCCATTAGAGTACGCCGCTGTTTACCCGGCGAATACGCCGGGAAAGGATGCCCGAACAAGATGAAGACGGTTGTCATTATTCCCGCCCGCTATGCCTCAACCCGGTTCCCCGGCAAGCCGCTCGCCGAGCTTGGCGGCAAGCCGATGATCCAGTGGGTGGTGGAGCGCTGTTGCCGCGCCGATCTGGCACAGCAGGTGCTGGTCGCTACCGATGACGAACGTATCGCTGCGGCCGTCAAGGCCTTCGGCGGTCAGGCGGAGATGACCCGCCCGGACCATCCCACCGGAACCGACCGGCTGGCCGAGGTCGCATTCCGACTTGACGCCGAGCTTGTCGTCAATGTCCAGGGAGACGAGCCCCTGATCGAACCGGCCCACATCGACACGGCCATCCGTGCCATGATCGACGACGGCGACGCGGTCATGGGCACCCTGTGCGCTCCCCTGACCGGCCAGGGTGAGTTCCTCGATCCCAACGTCGTCAAGGTCGTATGCGACCGAGAAGGCAGGGCGCTTTATTTTTCCCGGGCCCCTGTTCCCTGGCCCAGGGACAGGGCGGATGACCTGGCCGGCGCCCTGAGGGACGGTTTGGCACGGCGCCACATCGGCCTGTACGTCTATCGGCGCGATTTTCTGCTGCGCATTCCGCGGCTTGCGCGCACACCCCTGGAACAGCTCGAGTCCCTTGAGCAGCTCAGGGTGCTGGAACACGGTTACAGAATCACCGTCGCCGAGGTTGAGGACTACGGTATCGGGGTCGATACCCCGGAGGATCTTGAAAAGGTGCGCAGACGGCTCGGATGAGCCGCGCGGTTCTCCGGTTGCCATTTGGCCGCCTTGCTGATAGGAAGGAAGCAGTTTACCATCGGGTCGCCTCCCGGGCCGGCCTGCTGAGATCGAGTCACATCAAGGAGCCTGCATGAAAACCAAGTTTATCTTCATTACCGGCGGCGTGGTCAGTTCCCTGGGCAAGGGGCTGTCGGCCGCGGCGATCGGTGCCCTGATGGAAGCGCGCGGCCTGCGCGTGTCGATGCAGAAGATGGACCCCTACATCAACGTCGACCCGGGCACCATGAGCCCCTTCCAGCATGGTGAGGTGTTCGTTACCGACGACGGTGCCGAGACCGATCTCGATCTCGGGCACTACGAGCGCTACACCTCGGCCACCCTGAGCCGCAAGTCGAATTTCACCACCGGTCAGGTCTATGACTCGGTGATCCGCAAGGAGCGGCGCGGCGACTATCTCGGCGGCACCGTGCAGGTCATTCCTCACATTACCAACGAGATCAAGCAGAAGATTCTCGACAACGCCAAGGGAGTGGATGTGGCCATCGTCGAGGTCGGCGGTACTGTCGGTGATATCGAGTCGTTGCCGTTTCTCGAGGCGATCCGCCAGTTCCGCACTGATCGCGGCCATGAAAATGTCCTCTACCTTCACCTGACCCTGGTCCCCTACATTCCGACGGCTGGAGAACTGAAGACCAAGCCGACCCAGCACAGTGTCAAGGAACTGCGCGAGATCGGCATCCAGCCGGACATCCTGCTGTGCCGCTGCGACCGGGAAATTCCGCGCGACATGAAAGGGAAGATCGCCCTTTTCTGCAACGTGCGCGAGGAAGCGGTCATTACCGCCCGCGATGTCCAGTCGATCTACGAGGTCCCCATCGTTTTCCACAACGAGGGTCTGGACGAGCGCATCGTCGACTACCTCAACATCTGGACCAAGGCCCCCGACCTGACCGGCTGGGAGCGGATCGTCGGTCGGGTGAAGGAGCCCGCCGACGAGACAACCATCGCCATCGTCGGCAAATATGTCGAGCTGAAGGAGAGCTACAAATCGCTCTCCGAGGCGCTGGTGCACGGCGGTATCGGCAACAACTGCCGGGTGAACCTCAAGTATGTCGATTCAGAATCCCTGGAGCGCCACGGCATCAACACCACTTTCGATGACGTCGACGGCATTCTGGTCCCCGGTGGCTTCGGCGAGCGGGGCAGCGAGGGCAAGATCGCGGCCATAGGGCATGCGCGCGAGAAGGGAATGCCCTTTTTCGGCATCTGTCTTGGCATGCAGATGGCGGTTGTCGAATTCGCCCGCAATGTCTGCGGCATCGAGGAGGCCCACTCCTCCGAGTTCCACGAGGACGCCGCCAACCCGGTCATCCACATCATGGAGGAGCAGAAGAAGGTGCGCGGCAAGGGCGGCACCATGAGGCTCGGCGCCTATCCCTGCACCCTTGGCGAGGGGACCCTGGCGCGACGCATCTACGGCACCGATCACATCTCCGAGCGCCATCGCCATCGCTACGAATTCAACAATAGCTACCGGGAGAAGCTTCAGGAGTGCGGCCTGGTCCTCTCCGGCATCAACCCCGATGCCGACCTGGTGGAAATTGTCGAACTGAAGGACCATCCCTGGTTTCTTGGCTGCCAGTTCCATCCCGAGTTCAAATCCAGGCCGATGGACCCGCACCCGCTGTTCGAATCCTTTGTCGGCGCCTGTCTGAAACAGGGGCAGGCCAAGCGAGGCAAGTCATGAGCATTGTCGAAGTCGGCGATCTGCGCTTCGGCGGGGATAACCCCCTGGTGCTGATCGCCGGTCCCTGTGTCATCGAAAACGCGGATCACACCCTGCGCATGGCCGAGTCCCTTGCCGAAGTTGCCCGGAGGCACGGAGTCGGTCTTGTCTTCAAGGCCTCCTACGACAAGGCCAACCGCTCCTCGTCCCATTCATACCGGGGCCCCGGTCTCGAGCAGGGTCTGGAAATTCTGGCGAAGGTTCGCGCCGAGACCGGGCTGCCGGTCATCTCCGACATTCACGAAACCGCCCAGGTCGAAGCGGCCGCCCAGGTCCTCGACATACTCCAGATCCCGGCGTTTCTCTGCAGGCAGACCGACCTGCTGCAGGCCGCGGCCCGCACCGGCAGGCCGGTTAATGTCAAAAAGGGGCAGTTCATGGCCCCCTGGGATATGAAGAATGTGCTGACCAAGCTGGGCGAGGCCGGCGGTGAAAAGATCATGCTCACCGAACGCGGGACGACCTTCGGGTACAACAATCTGGTGGTTGACATGCGTTCTCTGGCGCTGATGCGCGAACTCGGCGTGCCGGTGGTCTTCGACGCGACCCACGCGGTGCAGCTGCCGGGCGGCTCAGGTACCAGCAGCGGCGGCCAGCGCCAGTTTGTCGCCGGTCTGTCGCGCGCCGCGGTCGCCATGGGAGTCGATGCCCTCTTCTGGGAAGTCCACGACAACCCGGATGCCGCCCTGTGCGACGGGCCCAATTCCCTTCCGCTCAACCGCCTGGATGACATTCTGGGGCAGGTGCTCGCCATCGACCGTCTGGTCAGGCAGGATGGCGCGGCGCAGTCGGAGGCCTGAACATGATCGAAAAAGCGAAGCAGGTTCTGCAGATAGAAGCCGATGCCGTACTGGCCCTGAAGCAGAGGCTGGACGGTAATTTTACCGAAGCGGTGCGCATGATTCTCGAATGCCGCGGCCGCGTGGTTATCACCGGTATGGGCAAGTCGGGGCTGATCTGCCAGAAGGTTGCCGCCACCATGGCCTCCACCGGAACGCCAGCCCTCTTTCTGCACCCCGCCGAAGGCATTCACGGCGACCTCGGCATGCTGATGAAAGGCGATGTGGTCATTGCCGTTTCCAATTCGGGCGAGACCGAGGAGGTTGTTCGCATCCTGCCAATCATCAAGCGCATGGGCCTGCCGCTGATCGCCATGACCGGCAATCCCGGCAGCACCCTGGCGCGCGCCGGCGACGTCTTCCTCGATATCTCCGTTGCCGAGGAGGCCTGCCCGCTCGGTCTGGCGCCGACCGCCAGCACCACCGCTACCCTGGCCATGGGGGACGCGCTGGCCGTTGTTCTGCTCGAGGAGCGGGGCTTCGGTGCCGAGGACTTTGCCCTGTTTCATCCCGGCGGCGCCCTCGGCAAGCGTCTGCTGCTGCGGGTCGAAGACATGATGCATAGCGGCGATGATGTTCCTCTTGTCAGCCAGGACACCCTGCTGCGTGACGGCCTGTTCGAGATTACCAGCAAGAAGCTGGGGATCACTGGCGTTGTCAATGAGTCCGGGGAACTGCTCGGAGTCTTTACTGACGGCGACCTGCGCCGCGCGCTCGAGCGCGGCTATGATGTGCTGGAAAAACCGATGCTTGAGCTGATGACCCGCAATCCCAAGCGCATTCTGCGCAGCAACCTGGCCGCCAAGGCCCTGCAGCGCATGGAGGAGTTTTCCATCACCTCCCTGTTCGTATTCGAGGATGACGAGGATCGGGTCCCGGTCGGCATTATCCATCTGCATGACCTGCTCAAGGCGGGGGTGGTCTGACATGGAGGCACGGCTGAAAAAGATCAGGTTGCTTCTACTCGATGTCGATGGCGTCCTCACCGACGGGCGCATCATCATCAATGACCGCGGCGAGGAGACCAAGGCCTTTCACGTTCGTGACGGCCACGGCATGAAGCTCCTGCAGCGCAGCGGGGTGAAGATCGGCATCATCACCGGTCGCTCTTCGCGGGTCGTTGCCCACCGCATGCGCGAACTCGGTGTCGATATGGTCGTGCAGGGAAGCAAGGACAAGCGGGTGCCCTTTGAGCAGATGCTGAAGCAGACCGGCCTGGCAGAGGACGAGATCGCCTACGTCGGCGATGACCTTGTCGATTTACCCATCCTTCGCCGCGTCGGGTTCGCCGCCACGGTGGCGGACGGCTGCGACGAGCTCAGGGACGAGGTCCACTTTGTCTCCCGCTACCCAGGCGGCGGCGGTGCGGTCAGGGAAATCTGCGAAATGATCCTGAAGGCAAAAGGTGACTGGGAGGGGGTCACGGCACGCTACCGGGAGGCTTGATACAAAAGCTGTGCCAAGCGCTTTGGTTCGCCTTTACTCACCTGTCGGCCGGTGCTATACTGCCCCCCGGTTATGAAACGCGCACTCAAGTCCAGACATATCCTGCTGCTGCTTTTCCTGTTACTGTCCCTGAGCCTGGTTCTCATGGTCGGCAGGGACTACCAGCCCGCTCCTGAAACTGCCAGTTCCGATCGGTCCTCAGGAGCCGACCTCACCCTCGATAATATCGACTACACCGAAACCCGCGACGGCCGTGCGGTGTGGCGTCTGCGTGCCGCCAGCGGCAGTCACGACCTGGCTACCGGCACCACCACCCTTCGGCAGGTCGATGTCGTCTTTTTTGGCAAAAAACCCGACAGCGACATCCGGTTGAGTGCCGATACCGGTACCTGGAACCGCCAGTCCGGTCAGCTGGAGGCTGCCGGTCACGTACTGGCGCGCGACCAGCGTGGCTACACGGTCAGCTCCGATCGCATGTTCTATGACCAGAACAAACGACTGGTCTGGACCGATGGTCAGGTGCATATGACCGGAACCGGCATGGAGGTCCGGGGACGTGGCCTGCGTCTCGATGTCGAGGCGCGCCGCCTGAAACTTCTGGCCGATGTCTGGTCCCGCTGGCAGCTTGACCAATTCAGGGAGGGACAGGGGTGATTCGGCGTTTTCTCGTGCTTCTCGCAGGTCTCGCGGTTCTCGCTCCCGCCATGAGTGCCATGGCAGCTGAGAGCGCTTCCCCTTCCTTTGACCGCAACGCGCCTCTGGAGATCACATCCGACCGTCTTGAGGCTGATGACAACCGGCGCCAGGTGGTCTTCGTCGGGCAGGTGGTCGGCCGCCAGGATACGCTCACCATCCACTGTGGTCGCCTGACGGTCGAGTATGCCGAGGGACGTCAGGTGCGTCGCATCATTGCCTTGGAGGATGTGCGTATCATCCAGGGTGACCGGGTGGCCACCGGCGAGCAGGCCGTCTACGACCGGCAGTCGGGGAGCATTGTCCTGACAGGCAATCCGCGCGTGAACCAGGGGGAGGATTTTGTCAGCGGCGAGAAGATTACGGTCTATCTCGATGATCGTCGCAGCCTGGTCGAAGGTGGAAAGCAGGGGCGGGTCAAGGCCCTGTTTCATCCCGGGGAGAAGGGCGATGGCTCGAACCCTGCGCGCTGAAAAGCTCTGCAAGAGCTATCGCCGCCGCCAGGTGGTCGACCAGGTCGACCTGGAGGTCTCTTCGGGGCAGGTCATCGGTCTGCTCGGGCCCAATGGCGCCGGCAAGACCACCTCCTTCTACATGGTGGTCGGACTCGTGCGCCCCGACGGTGGCCGGGTGTATCTGGATGATCAGGAACTGACCGGTATGCCGATGTACCAGCGGGCACGCTCGGGCATCTCCTACCTGCCTCAGGAGGCGTCGGTCTTTCGCAAGCTGACGGTCGAGCAGAACCTGCTGGCCATTCTCGAAACGCTCGATATCGGGAAGGAGGAGCAGCAGGCGCGCAAGGACCGGCTGCTTGAGGAGTTGCGCCTGACCCACGTGGCCGGCAGTTACGGCTATGCCCTGTCCGGCGGCGAGCGGCGACGGCTCGAGATCGCCCGGGCCCTGGTGATCGAGCCCGATTTCATCCTGCTTGACGAGCCCTTTGCCGGCATTGATCCGCTGGCTGTCATCGATATCCAGGGGATCATCGCCCAGCTGAAGGAGGCGGGCATCGGCATCCTGATTTCGGATCACAACGTCAGGGAGACACTGACCGTCTGTGACCGGGCCTACATCCTCAACGAAGGCAGGGTGCTGGAGTACGGAACCCCGGACCAGATTGCCGCCAGCGAGAGGGCTCGCGCCATCTATCTGGGGGAGAAGTTTCGACTTTAGAAAAGCAGATCGCGGTGCTATTCTGCTTGGGCAGTTTACCGCGTTTCGGGAGAATCGATGGCACTTGAAATTCGCCAACAGCTTAAACTCAGCCAGCAACTGGTGATGACGCCCCAGCTGCAGCAGGCGATCAAGCTGCTGCAGCTGTCGCGCATGGAACTGCTCGACGTTGTGCGCCAGGAGCTGGAGGAAAATCCGGTCCTGGAGGAAGGGGCCGAAACAGCGGAAGAGAAGAGCGCCGACGAGCAATCCAGCGAGTCCACCCAGGAATCCGCCGAACAGGAGCCGGCCTCGGACCGGGTCGAGGAGATGCCCGAGGAACCGGCGGCCCTCAAGGACGAAATCGACTGGCAGGCCTACCTGGAAGGCTATACCCAGTCGAGCACCGCCCCGGATATCTACGAGGATGACGAGGACCGCCCCGGTTACGAGGCGCTGCTGACCCGCAAGGCGACCCTGGTCGACCACCTGATGTGGCAGCTCAGTCTCAGTCGCGTTGATGACCGGCTTCGCTCTGTCGCCGCGGAAATCATCGGCAACCTGGGCCCTGACGGCTACCTGCAGGCCAGTCTCGAGGAGATCGCCGAAAGTACCGGATGTGATCCTGAGACGGCCGAACAGGCCCTTGAGGTGGTTCAGGACCTCGATCCGCCAGGAGTGGGGGCGCGTAACCTGCAGGAGTGCCTGCTCAGGCAGGTTGAGCACCTCGGGATGCAGGGTTCTCTGGTCGAGACCATCCTGCGCGACCATATTGCCGAGCTCGAGTCGCGCAAATACCAGGTCATCGCACGAGAACTCGGCGTGCCCCTCGACGAGGTGCTCGGAGCCGCCAAGATCATCTCCAACCTCGATCCCCGCCCCGGCAGCGCCTACGACAGCGATGACATTCACTACATCACGCCGGATATCTTCGTGCACAAGATTGGTGATGACTATGTCGTGGTGCTCAATGACGAGGGAATGCCCAACCTGAAAATCAACAGCTTCTACCGCAACGCCCTGTCCGGCAATACCGAAATCGACCCCAAGGCGGGCGAATACATTCAGGAGAAGATGCGCGGCGCCCTCTGGCTGATCAAGAGCATCCACCAGCGCCAGCGCACCATCTACAAGGTCACCAAAAGCATCGTCAAATTCCAGCGGGAGTTCTTCGACAAGGGCATTGAATATCTCAAGCCGCTGGTTCTCAGGGATGTTGCCGAGGATATCGAGATGCACGAGTCGACCATCAGCCGGGTGACGACCAACAAGTATGTGCAGACGCCGCAGGGGCTTTTTGAGTTGAAGTTCTTTTTCAACAGCGGTATAAGCACCACCGGCGGCGAAACCATCGCCTCGGAAAGCGTCAAGAGCAAGATCAAGGAAATCATTGCCGGAGAGGATCCGAAAAAACCCTACTCCGACCAGAAGATTGTCGAGATCCTGCGCGAACACAACATCGATATTGCCCGCCGGACCGTCACCAAGTACCGTGAAATGCTCGGTATCGGCTCCTCCACGGAGCGCAAAAGACTATTCTGAACTGGTCAGTCGGCCGATAGGAGTTATACTTTTCACAGGCAACAAAATTCCGGCTGCTTGATCAGGAGGTATTGCATGCAAATTTCCACCACGTTCAGACACATGGAAGTCAGCGAACCGATTCGCAGCTACCTTGAGGAAAAGCTGGCGCGGGTCAAGAAGTATATCGACGAACCGATCGATGCCCAGGCGGTTCTTTCCGTGGAGAAGAAGATCCGCCACCATGTTGAGGTGACCCTTGTTGCCAAGGGGATTACCATCAAGGGAACCGAAACAACCAACGACATGTACGCCGCCATCGATTCGGTGGTCGACAAGATCGAGCGTCAGCTGAAACGCTACAAGGAGCGCCTGAAGCGTCACAAGCCGATGTCCGGCCGCGAGCGGCATGTGCAGAAGGCCGTCGTCCAGCTCGACCGGGTCGAGGAGGTCGATACCGAGCCGGTGATCGTCAAGACCGAGACCTTTTCGGTCAAGCCCATGGCGGTCGAGGAAGCGGTTATGCAGATGGACCTTCTGGAGAAGGACTTTCTGGTTTTTACCGATGCCGAATCCGAGGAAATCAATGTTGTCTACCGGCGCAAGGACGGCAATTACGGCCTGATTACGCCGCAGCAGCGTGCCTGAATCCAACCGCAACTCGCAGGGGAAGGGGGAAACCTCTTCCCCTGCCGTTTATCTGGTGTAACTGACAATGAAGCTGACCGAACTGCTGAAACCTGAAGCCATCAATCCCGACCTGGCCGCCACGGCCAAGAACCAGGCACTGGTGGAGCTGACCGAAGCCCTGCTCAAGGTCGAACCCGGCCTGGACCGCGACGAGGTCGTCGAGGTCCTCAAGGAGCGTGAAAGCCTGGGCAGCACCGGTATCGGCGATGGCGTCGCCATCCCGCATGGCAAGCTGAAGCAGCTTGACCGGTTGCTGCTCTCCTTCGGTCGCAGTCGCCAGGGTGTCGATTTCGATTCGATGGACGGTCAGCCGGCCCATCTCTTCTTCCTGCTGGTGGCACCCGAGGATTCGGTCGGTGTCCATCTCAAGACCCTGGCACGCATTTCCAAGCTGCTGAAGAATCCCGAGGTGCGCAGCTCCCTGCTCGATGCCGATGGTGCTGCTGACATTTTCGCCATCATTGAGCGCCAGGAAGAGTCTCTCTGAGCCCAGCGATCGCACCGGCGGCGATATGCCGGATCCCGAGCCATGCCATCCATCAGCGTCGAAGAGATACTGAGCGAAAAGGAAGCCGGTCTCGACCTTGAGCTGCTGGCCGGCGAGGGTGGGCTTGGCCGCCAGGTGCGAATACCGCGAATCCAGAAGCCGGGCCTGGCTCTGGCCGGCTATGTCGAGAACCTGCATGGTGATCGTCTGCAGGTCCTTGGATCGACCGAACTCTCCTACCTGGCGCAACTGCCGGCCGACAAGGCCCACAGCAACCTGGAAAAGCTGTTCCAGGTCGATATCTGTGGTTTTGTCGTCACCAAGGGCCAGCAGGTTCCCGAGGCCCTGTTGCAGCTGGCTGAAAAGCGCGGCATCCCCCTGTTGCGCACCCACCATCAGAGCTCCATCTTTATTTCCCTGATAACCAACTTTCTTGAAGAGCGGCTGCTGCCCTCAACCACCATTCACGGCGTGCTGGTCGATGTCCTCGGTGTCGGTGTGCTCTTGCTCGGCAAGAGCGGCATCGGCAAGAGCGAATGCGCTCTCGACCTGGTGCTGCGCGGCCATCGGCTGGTTGCCGATGACGTGGTCAAGGTGCGCAAGAAGTTGCCGGCGGTGCTGTTCGGCGAGGGAATGGACCTGCTTCATTACCACATGGAAATCCGTGGTTTGGGAATCATCAACATCAAGCACCTGTTCGGTGTTGCCGCCATCCGCGAACGCAAAAAGATTGACCTGGCTCTGGAGCTGGTCAACTGGGAGGACGGTTACAATTATGACCGGCTTGGGCTTGAGGAGGAGACCCATCGGATTCTCGACATTGAAATCCCGCTGCTGAAGATTCCCGTGCGTCCCGGACGCAATATCACCAGTATTGTCGAGGTCGCGGCCCGCAACCAGCTGCTCAAGGAGATGGGCTACAACAGCGCCGTCGAGTTTCAGGACCGCCTTGAGAAGAGGATGGCTGAAACTGCCTGGCTGCACGCTCATCGCATCATCGGAGACGACCTGGAATGAGCGTACGCCGGGTGGTGATCATCACCGGACTTTCCGGCTCGGGAAAAAGCTGCGCTGCCCGGGCGCTTGAAGACGCTGGCTTTTTCGTCATCGATAACATCCCGCTGCCGCTTTTGCCCCAGTGCCTGGGGCTGACCGGCCTCGAAGGAACAACGGGGCCCGATATCGCGGCTGTTATCGACGTACGCAGCCGCAAGTTTCTGACCGAGGCTGACGAGACGCTGCATGCCATTCGCCAGGCCGGTTACCGACTCGACATCCTCTTTCTCGATGCCGCCGACGAGGTGATCGGGCGTCGATTCTCCGAGACCCGGCGCCGGCACCCGCTGGCCGCAAACGAACAAGTTCAGCAGGGGATTGGCCGGGAACGGGTCGTCCTGCTGGAGTTGCAGCGCCAGGCCAACCTCACCATCGATTCCTCCTTCCTGACGCCCCACCAGTTGCGCGATCAGGTGGTGCGGCTGGTGTGCGGTGACCGTGCCGCGCCGATGTCCGTTCTGCTGCAGTCCTTCGGTTTTCGGTTCGGTGTGCCGACCGAATCGAACCTTGTCCTGGATGTTCGCTTTCTGCCCAATCCCCATTTTGTGCCCGGTCTCAGGGAGCTGACGGGGCAGAACGAACAGGTTGCGGCCTTTGCGCTTGATAACGCACTGGGCAGGGCCTTTCTTGACAAGACCATCGATCTGCTGGCATTCCTGTTGCCTGAATACCAGCGCGAAGGCAAAAGTTACCTGACCGTATCGATCGGCTGCACCGGCGGCCGGCACAGGAGCGTTGCCGTGGTAGAGCGGCTGCGGCTGCGGCTGAAGGCGGAAGGGGTCAGGCTGGATGTCGCTCACCGGGATGCAACGCGAAAGTAGTCGCCATGATCGGACTTGTCATAGCCACGCACTCACGCCTGGCGGAGGAGCTTCTGACCGCTGCCGAAATGATTATCGGACCTTCGGAAGCGGCCCGCACCGTTTCGATTACGCCCGAGGATGGTCTGGACCGGATCCAGGAGATGATCGGCACGGCCGTCGCCGAGGTCGGTGTTGACGGTGACGGTGTCGTTATCATGACCGACATGTTCGGTGGTACCCCCTCGAATGTCAGCCTCTCCTTCCTCGATCCCGACCGGGTTGAAGTGGTTACCGGTGTGAATCTGCCCATGGTGATCAAGTTTTTTCACAGCCATGAGCATCTTTCCCTGCGGGAGCTGTCGGAGCTGCTGAAATCCTACGGCCAGCAGGCCATCAACATTGCCAGCGATTTTCTGCGCTGATCCGTACCTGTTGGAGTTGAACCGATGGCAGTTGTTCTCGCCAGGATTGACAATCGATTGATTCACGGTCAGGTGCTCGAGGCCTGGGTGCCGCATACACGGGCCGACTGCGTTGTGGTTGCCAACGACCGACTGGCCGGCGACCGGCTGCGCCGGACCATGATGACTGCTTGTGTGCCCAGCTGTATCACGGTGCGCATCGACGGCCTCGAAGAGGTGGCATCCGCCTTTGCCCGCGGCGAATTCGAAGGCCGGCGGGTGCTGGTCCTGTTCGAAAACTCCTCAGACGCCCTTGTGGCCCATCGTCTCGGGCTGCCCTTTGACCAGCTCAATCTCGGCAACATGCACGCAGGGGAGGGGAAGATGCGCTGCAGCTGCACCATCGCTCTGGACAATGGCGATATCGCCAATCTCGAAGCGCTTGAAACCGAAGAAGGGGTGAAGATTCTGTCCCAGTGTGTCCCCGGGGACCGGGCCCGCCCCTGGAGGAAACTGTTACGGTGACCCTGGCCGCGGCCATATCCCAGCTGCTGGCAGGAGCCCCTGTGGCCCTGATTGCCGGCCTCGACCGCATGCCGGTCGGCCAATTCATGGTCTGTCGACCTCTGGTGTGTGCGCCGCTCGCCGGGCTTGTGGTCGGACAGCTGGAGGCGGGGCTGGCGATCGGGGTGCTGGCCGAACTGCTCTGGCTCGGGCGTCTGCCCGTCGGGGCGACGGTCCCGCCCGATGACACCCAGGCAGCCATCGGGGCTGTAGTGCTGGCTTCGCTGCTCTCTTCCGGCGAGCCTGCCTCTGCCGCCATGATTCTCTTCTGTCTGCTGCTGGCGCTGCCCCTTGCCAGGGTTGGGCAGCTGTTCGATCACTGGGCCCGGCGACGCAACGACCTGCTGCCGGCGAGGCTGGAACGACGACTGGCCGCGGGCGACGACGCCGCCATCGAAAGAACCCACCTGAGCGGTCTGGCGAACTTCGTTCTCGCCTGCCTCGCGACCTATCTTTTTGTCGTCCTGGTCGGGTGGATTGCGGGTAGCGTTCTTGAGCCCCTGGTCCTGCCTGTGGTGACGAGGGCGCGCATTCCGGTCGAGCTCAGCCTGCCCCTGGTCGGAGCCAGCGTTCTGGTGGCGACCCTCAATGTCAGTCGCAGCATGACCCTTTTCTGTGCCTCCTTTCTGGCGGTCTACCTCGCCAGATGGGTATTGTGACAGTCATGGAACGACTACGGGGAAAGATCCTCTGGACCTGCGTGCTGCGCGGCCTGCTGTTGCAGGCCAGCTGGGGGTTTGAGAAAATGCAGGGCATCGGCGCCATGTTCGTTATTGCCCCGGCGTTGCGGCGCCTTGTTCCGCAGGAAAACCGCAGCGAGCATCTGCGGCGCTACCTTGATTACTTCAATACCCATCCTTTCCTGGCTCTGCCCGTGCTCGGAGGGATGCTGCACCAGGAGGCGGAGGGGCCCGGGACCGTGGCCGCCGGCGAGGAGTTCGGTCGCATGCTCATGGCACCCTACGCTGCCATGGGCGACGCGCTCTTCTGGGGAGGGCTGCGGCCGCTGGCCGCGGTCATCGCCCTGTTCCTCGCTGTTGCCGGTCAGTCCTGGGCCGGAGTAGCCCTGCTGGCCGTTTTCAACGTTCCGGCGCTCTATTTCCGGGTCGCCGGTTTTTTCCGCGGCTGGGCCGAGGGCGGCAATCTGGTCGAGACCGTTCAACGCTGGCGTCTGCCCGACCTGGCCATACGGGCCAAGGAGGGAACCATCGTCCTGCTTGGCGGCTGGTGCGCCTACTGGCTGACCAGCGGACTTGAACAGGAAGAGCTTGCGCCCGGGTGGGGACTTCTGGCCCTGCCAGGGGTTGTCGCCGGTGCCTTTCTTGTTCGCGTCGGGGTCTCGCCCCTGATGCTTGTATTTGCCGTGCTGGCACTCTGGGTGCCGCTGGTGCTGCTGTTTAACTGATGAGCTTGAATGAGGACAGGGGGATGATCGAGAGAGAATTCACTATCGTCAACCGGCTGGGTCTGCATGCCCGGGCTGCCGCGCAGCTGGTCCAGATGGCCGGTAAATTCCGGTCGGATGTCCTGGTCGGAAAGGATGATGTCGAGGTCAACGGCAAGAGCATCATGGGTATCCTGATGCTGGCTGCTCCGAAGGGAACGGTCATCAGGGTGTCTGTCAACGGGGAGGACGAGGCCGAGGCCATGGCAGCCATCGGCGCTCTGATTGAAGATGGTTTCGGCGAAGACTGAAATCGCGGTCGATACCTTTCTGGTGGGGCTTGGCGTCTCGCCCGGTATCGCCATTGGTGAAGCGCACCTGCTCAGCCGGGCGCGGATGGCCGCTCTCGAGCGCACGATTGAGCCGAGCGATGTCGATGCCGAGGTTGCCGCCTTCGAGGAGGCGGTGGAGCAGTCGCGTCGCCAGCTCGAGGAGGTCCGGCGCAAGGTAACGGAAAAACATCCCGACGAGCATGCCTACATCATCGACACCCACCTGATGATGCTGGATGACCAGATGCTCCACGATGAAACCCTGCACGGCATTCGCGAACTGCTGCTCAACGCGGAGGGGGCTCTCAAAAGGGCCATCGATCGCTTTCGCGAAGTGTTCGCCTCCATCGAGGACGACTATCTTCGCGAGCGCATGAGCGACATCGACTCGGTGGGGGAGAGACTGCTGCGCAATCTGATGGGGGAGTCGCGCCAGGACCTTTCGGCTCTTGAGCGCAAGGCGATCGTGGTCGCTCACGACCTGTCGCCCGCCGAAACCATGCAGATCGATCAGAACAAGGTTCTCGGTTTCGTGACTGATGTCGGCGGGCGCACCTCACATACAGCCATCGTTGCCCGGTCTCTTGGTATCCCGGCTGTCGTCGGCCTGGAAAATGTCACCGCCCTGGTCCCCGGCGGCACGCCGATGATCATTGACGGCAGCGCCGGTACGGTCATTCTCAACCCTTCCGAGACAACCTTCCGTGAATACCTGCAGAAGCGCCAGCGCTACGAGTATTTCGAAAAGGAGCTGCTCAGCTACCGTTCGCTTCCCGCCGAAACTCCTGACGGCTTTCGCCTGGTGTTGCGGGCCAATGTGGAACTTCCGGCCGAGCTCGAACAGGTTCGCGAATCCGGCGGGGAGGGGATCGGATTGTATCGGTCCGAGTTCCTCTTTCTCAGTAGGCCGGTACCGCCAGACGAAGAGGAACAGTACCGGGCCTATCGCAACCTCGTCGATGCCGTCGCGCCACACGAGGTGACCATCCGCACCCTGGACGCCGGCGGCGACAAGTTCGTCGAGGAGATCAACCTGTCCGATGAAGCCAATCCGGCCCTTGGTCTGCGCGGCATAAGGTTCTCCCTGGCTGAAACCGGGATGCTCAAAACCCAGCTGCGCGCCATCCTGCGCGCTTCGGCCTGCGGCCCGGTGCGGGTGATGTTTCCGATGATCAGTGGCGTTGCCGAGGTGCGCCGCTGCAAGGCCCTGCTGGAGGAATGCAAGGAGGCGTTGCGGGCTGAACGGGAACCTTTCGATGAGGATATCCGGATCGGAATCATGATCGAGACTCCGGCTGCTGCGCTGATCGCGGACCGGCTGGCGGCCGAGGTCGACTTCTTCTCGGTCGGCACCAATGACCTGGTGCAGTACTGCCTGGCGGTCGATCGGGGCAACGAACATGTCGCCTACCTTTACGAGCCGCTGCACCCGGCCGTCCTGCGAGCCCTGCGGATGATCAGCCGTGCCGGCCGCGACGCCGGCATCCCGGTCGCCATGTGCGGCGAGATGGCCTCAGAGCCGATCTACCTGCCGATACTTCTGGGGCTTGGTTTCACGGAGTTGTCGATGAATGCTCCGTGCATCTCCCGGGTCAAGCGCATCGTTCGCCAGGTGAGGCGGCAGGAGGCGGAGGAGTTGCTGACCTGTGCCATGGAGCAGTTGACCGCCGAAGAGGTCGCCCGCTACCTTGAACGGGAGATGGCCCGGCGATTTCCCGGCTTGTACGGTTCGGCAACTATTTAGTCACGGCTTGACATGCCGGCGCCTGGCCCCTAAGATGGGCCGCTTGATCAGACCACCCTCAAAGGAGGTATGTGCCCCATGGCCATGACCGATTTTCTCTTCACGTCCGAATCCGTCAGCGAAGGGCATCCCGACAAGGTTGCCGACCAGATTTCCGATGGCATCCTTGATGCCATTCTCGCCCAGGATACCGCCGCACGCGTGGCCTGCGAAACCCTGGTGACAACCGGTATGGCCATCATCGCCGGGGAGATCACCACGACCGCCTATGTCGATATGCCCGAAATCGTTCGCCAGACCATCAAGGAGATCGGCTATGACGATTCCTCCATGGGGTTTGACTACGAAACCTGCGCCGTGCTTACCAGCATCGACCGACAGTCTCCCGACATCTCCCAGGGGGTGACCGAAGGTGAGGGGATGTTCAAGGATCAGGGCGCCGGTGACCAGGGGCTGATGTTTGGCTACGCCTGCAACGAAACCGCCGAACTGATGCCGATGCCGATCATGTTTGCCCACAAACTGACCAAGCGACTTGCTGACGTGCGCAAGAGCGGACTGCTGACTTTCCTGCGCCCCGACAGCAAGTCGCAGGTTTCGATCCAGTACATCAATGACAAGCCGGTACGGGTCGACACGGTGGTTGTTTCCTCGCAGCACACCCCCGATGTCAGCTACGAAACCCTCAAGGAGGGGATCGTCGAGGAAGTGGTCAAAAAGGTGATCCCGGCCGAACTGCTCGATGAAAACACCAAGTACTTCATCAACCCGACCGGCCGCTTCGTTGTCGGCGGCCCCATGGGCGACTGCGGCCTGACCGGCCGCAAGATCATCGTCGACACCTACGGCGGACAGGGATCCCACGGCGGCGGCGCATTTTCCGGCAAGGATCCCTCCAAGGTCGACCGCAGCGCCTCCTACATGGCCCGGTATGTCGCCAAAAACATCGTCGCGGCCGGCCTGGCCGACAAATGCGAGGTCCAGCTTGCCTATGCCATCGGCGTTGCACAGCCGGTGTCGATCATGATCAACACTTTCGGCACCGGCAAGATCCCGAGCAACGAGATCGCCCGTATCACCCAGGAGGAGTTCGACATGACCCCGCGCGGCATCATCAAGACCCTTGACCTGTTGCGGCCGATCTACAAAAAGACGGCTGCCTATGGTCACTTCGGTCGCGAACTGCCCGAGTTCTCCTGGGAAAAGACCGACCGGATCGAATCCCTGCGCAGCCGCGCGGGGCTCTGATCACGCCTGTGCACAGTCTTTGAAACCCGGACGGCGGGCCCCTGTGGGGTCCGCCGTCTGCGTTCCGACCGGATCCGGAAAATGGAACTGTCGATCATCGTTCCCGTCCTCAATGAAGCCGCCACCTTAGAACAAACCCTACAACCGTTGCCAACG
>RFIO01000352.1 GCA_003695205.1 Deltaproteobacteria bacterium | reverse complement strand
GAAGATGGTCGACTTGCCGACATTGGGCAGGCCAACGATACCGCACTTGAATCCCATACTGCTTCCTGTCAAAAGACCGATAGCCGGGGCAGGGCCCGGCTATCGGTTTGCGGTGTTGAATAAATGGCGATCAGACCAGCAGAGGCGCGATCACCAGGGAGACGACGCTCATAAGCTTGATGAGAATATTCATCGCCGGACCCGAGGTGTCCTTGAACGGGTCGCCGACGGTGTCGCCGATAACGGCGGCGGCATGGGCATCCCCGCCCTTTTCCTCGCCGTCGAGTTCACCCTTCTCGATGTACTTCTTGGCATTGTCCCAGGCTCCGCCGGCGTTGGCCATCATCAGGGCCAGAAGCACGCCGGCCAAGGTAGCGCCGGCGAGCATGCCGCCGAGGGCTTCCTTGCCGAGGATGAAACCAACCGCCACCGGCGCAACGACGGCCACCACGCCGGGCAGAATCATTTCCCGCAGGGCCGCCTGGGCGGAAATATCAACACACTTTTCGGGCTCCGGCTTGACGCCGGGCTTGCCTTCGAGCAGGCCGGGAATCTCGCGGAACTGGCGACGAATCTCGTCGACCATCTTGCCGGCGGCACGGCCAACGCTGGTCATGGTCAGGGCGCCGATGAAGAAAGGCAGGGTGCCACCGACCAGCAGGCCGATAACAACCGAGGGATCGGTCAGGTTGATCGCCTTCAGGCCCACGGTGGTGGCATAGGCCGAGAAGAGAGCCAGGGCGGTCAGAGCGGCGGAACCGATGGCGAAGCCCTTGCCGATGGCGGCCGTGGTGTTGCCGATGGCGTCGAGGCCGTCGGTGATCTTGCGGACATCGGGACCGAGGCCGGCCATTTCGGAAATGCCGCCGGCGTTGTCGGCGATCGGGCCATAGGCGTCGACGGTCATGGTGACACCGACGGTGGCGAGCATGCCGACGGCGGCGATGCCGATGCCGTAGAGGCCGGCGAAATAGTTGGCCACGAAGATGCCGACACAGATGAACAGGATCGGCAGGGCGCAGGACTCCAGACCGACGGCCAGGCCGTGGATGATGTTGGTGGCCGGGCCGGTCTTGCTGGCCTCGGCAATACGGGCAACCGGGGTGTGGGCGGTGTAGTACTCGGTCACCTGGCCGATGGCGATGCCGGCCAGGGTACCGGCGAGAATGGCCCAGAAGACGCCGAAGGAAATCCCCAGGGCCTTGATCAGCACGATGCTGGCAACCAGAAAACCGCCGGCGGCGACGGAGGTTGTGTAGTGCAGCGCCTTGGCCGGATCCATGCTCTTGAGCACACGCATGGAGGCGATGCCGACAACGGAGAAGATCAGGCCGACCATGGCCAGGGCCAGAGGCAGCAGCATGGCGCCACTCTGTACCTGGGGGCCGCCCAGTTTCAGCAGCAGCTGCGGGCTGGCGGCTGCGGCAATGGCGATGGTGGCGATGATCGAACCGACGTAGGACTCGAAGATGTCGGCGCCCATGCCGGCGGTGTCGCCGACGCAGTCACCGACGTTGTCGGCGATGACGCCCGGATTGCGGGGATCGTCCTCGGGAATGCCGGCCTCGACCTTGCCGACCAGGTCGGCGCCAACGTCAGCGGCCTTGGTGTAGATGCCGCCGCCGACACGGGCGAACAGCGCGATGGAGGAGGCGCCCATGGCAAAACCGTTGATGTACTGGGCCGATTCGGGATCACCGAACAGGATGAAGGCGATGCCGACACCGACCAGGCCGAGAGAAGCGACAGACAGTCCCATGACCGCGCCGCCGTTGAAGCTGACCAGCAGCGCCTTGGCCTGGCCATCGGTACGGGCGGCCTCGGAGGTGCGCACGTTGGCGCGGGTGGCGGCCTTCATGCCGATAAAACCGCAGGTCATCGAGCAGATGGCGCCGCCGAGAAAGGCAAAGGCGGTCTGGAAGCTCATCCCCATGGCGATCAGGCCGAAGACCAGCACGATGAAGATGGCCAGCACCCGATACTCACGACCCAGAAAGGCCATGGCGCCGGCGTGAATCGCCTCGGAAATTTCTTTCATGGTGTCGTTGCCAACCGGCTGCGCCTTGACCAGGTTGTAGAGAACAATGGCAATGGCGAAACCGATCACCCCCAGGATGGGAGCAAATACCTGCAGTTCCATCGTCTTTTCCCTCTCTGTCGTTTTTTGGTTATGTATCGATCAACGAACGGTTGTTGTAACTGTTCATGGCAGCCTGCAGCCCTTCGGCGACAAAGAGCGCCAGCGCCTCGGAGGCACCGGCCACCAGTGTATCGAGATGGCCCTTCTCCACCCGCGAGAACGGTCGAAGGACATAATCGACCACCTCCTGCCCCTCGGGCGGTCGACCGATGCCGAGCTTGCAGCGTCCAAAATCCCCGTGCCCAAGCACCTGCATGATGTGCCGCAGCCCGTTGTGTCCGCCGTGTCCTCCGCCGCCGCGAAAACGGATGCGGCCGTAATCGAGGTCGAGGTCGTCGTGGACAACAATCAAATCCCCCGGTTCAACACCGAGGGATTCGAGGGCGGAACCGACGCTGGCTCCACTGCGGTTCATGTAGGTCTGGGGCAGAAGGATCATTGTCTGTCGGCCGCGTATGCTGCCGACGCCGTACAGCCCCTGGTGCCCTTTCTTCTTCAGGGCGATCCCGAATTCGGCGGCGAGTTTTTCCGCCGCCATGAAGCCGATATTGTGCCGGGTTGCCCGGTATTTCTCCCCGGGATTACCCAGACCGACCACCAGCTTCATCGTCGGACGGCTCAGTCTTCTTCAGTCTCAGGCGCAGCCTCTTCGGCGGCTTCGGCTTCTTCACCCTCCTCGGCCTCGGCCTTGTGACCGGTACAGGTCAGGACGGTGAAGTTGACATCATAGGGGATTTCGACCCCTTCGGGCGCCGGCACCTCGGCAACATGGAGAACGTCCCCGATGTTCAGGTCGGTGACATCGATCTCGATGGCCGAGGGGATGGCGGTCGGCAGGCAGACGACCTCAAGTTCGTGACGGATGACCTCGAGGTTGCCACCCATCTTCTCGCCTTCGGACTTGCCGACGGTCACGACCGGAACCATGACGTTCACCTTGGCCTTCAGGTCGACAGCCTGGAAGTCGACATGCTGCACTTCCCGGCGCAGCGGATCAATCTGCATATCCTTGACGATCACCTGCTTGCCGTCAAACGGGCCATCCCCCTTCAGGGTCAGCAAGGTGTTCCACCCGGCCTGGGGATCGAGCGTCTTGGCCAGAACCTTGGGATCGACGCTGATGGCGACAGGTTCCATCCCCTTGCCGTAAACGACGGCAGGAACAAGGTTCTCCCGGCGCAGGGCACGGGCTCCGCCCTTGCCGGTCCGGACACGGGCATTGACATTCAGTTCAGCTTGAGCCATTTCGAGAATCCTCCAATGGTCTTTTGAAATCTCTTTCAGACAAACAGGGAACTGACCGACTCGTCGCCGTGGATACGACGAATGGCTTCAGCCAGCAGTTCCGCCACCGACAGGATGCGCAGCCGGTCACACTGGCCCGGCTTGTCCTCGGCGGGAATCGTATTGGTTACCCAGACCTCCTCGAGGCAGCTGTTGTTGATGCGCTCGATGGCAGGTCCCGACAGTACGGGATGGGTCGCACAGGCGAAAATCCTGGTCGCACCCTTCTCCTTGATCGCCTGGGCCGCCTGGCAGAGAGTGCCCGCGGTGTCGATCATGTCATCGACGATCAGGCAGGTTTTGCCTTCGACATCGCCGATTATGTGCATAACTTCGGAGACGTTCGGTCCACTGCGCCTCTTGTCGATGATCGCCAGACCGGCATCCAGGCGCTTGGCAAAAGCACGCGCCCGCTCGGTACCTCCGGCATCCGGGGAAACAACGACGATCTGCTCACCGGCAAAACGGTTGTTGATCGCCTCGAGCATCACCGGCGCGGCATAGAGGTGGTCGACCGGCACATTGAAAAAGCCCTGAATCTGCCCTGCATGCAGGTCCATGGTCACCAGCCGGCTGATGCCGGCCACCGAGATCAGATCGGCAACCAGCTTGCTGGTGATCGGCGTCCTGGGAGCGACCTTGCGATCCTGCCGGGCGTAACCGAAATAGGGAACGACCGCGGTAATGCTGGCCGCCGATGCGCGCTTCAGGGCGTCGGTCATGACCAGCATCTCCATGAGATTGTTGTTCGACGGCTTGCAGGTCGACTGGATGATGTAGACATCGCAGCCGCGCACATTCTCGCCTATCTCGACCATGATCTCGCCATCAGAGAAAGTCTTGACATTGGCCTTGCCAAGAGGCACGGAAAGCGTGGAGCAGATTTCCCGCGCCAGGTCGAGATTGGAATTGCCGGCGAAAATCTTAAGCTTGTCGATCATCTTGGCGCTCATCCACAGCATCCCGTAAAAAACGACAAGGTCATGGAAGTGCCATGACCTGCCTGGTTAGCGACGAAACGGTCGAATCAACAACAATCTATTTAATCAATGCAGAAACCACTGGACGCGCTCGCTCCGCTTCGAATCCTGGCAGGTTGCGTCCCGCTGTCATTTGTAATGGCTGGGGCG
>RFIO01000351.1 GCA_003695205.1 Deltaproteobacteria bacterium | reverse complement strand
CCGAGGCGGTAGTAGTCCATGGCGCTCTTCTCGGTCATGATCGAGCGCCGGATGGCGTCCTGAACAGTCAGATTTTCCATGTGCATCTCTCCTGAAAATTGAATCGGCGGGTTCAATCTGCCGTTGCCTCTAGATTTAACCGAAACGGTATACAAGTCAACCGCTGTTTTGTCCTTTGAATCTTCCTTCGGTGAGCAACTGGAAATTTTTTTGTCAACCTGCAGCAGTTTCGTCCGTCCAAGGAAGTAACAGCGCCACTGCTAAGGCGCCCAACAAACCTTTAAGGAGGATGTTATGAAACCCGTTGCGACTCTTGGTCTGACCCTGATGCTGATCACCGCCCTGTCACTGCCCGCCATGGCCTGGCAGCGACCCAGCCGTCCCGAATGGCGCGACTTTCGGCAGGACCGCCACGCCGCCCGCCAGGATTACCGCCAGGAACGACGCGACGACCGACGCGCATACCGCCACGAGCAGCGCGCCAATGTTCGGGACCTGCGCCAGGCGGACAATCCGGCTGAGCGGCGCGAGGCGCGCCAGGAAATCAGGCAGGATCGCCGCGACTACCGGCAGGACCGGCGTGAGGATCGCCGGGAATTCCGCCGGGAGCGGCGCGAGGATGTGCGTGACCTGTTCAACTGAGTCCAGGATTCGTCGCGCCGGCACCACCGGCCGAAACAACAAAGGCCCCCGCGCAGTGCGGGGGCCTTTTCACTCTGAGACGAATGTAATCAGTTCAGTTGTCGGCTGAGAAACGGGCCGTAGCCGTCCCGGTCTTCCCGCTTGATGTGCTCAATCAGCCAGCGCTTGAGGAAGTTGAAGACTTCGGCGGGCTGCAGCCTCTGTCCCGTCTCCATTTTGGTTTTGAAACGATCCACCTGGTTCATGAAGTCCTGGTGAATACGCTGGTGCTCATCCAGTTTCGGATAGCCGTGGCGCTGCATCAGCTGCTCCTCGTGGGCGAAGTGTCCTCTCGCGTAGTCGACCAGCTCGCCGACCACCTGTCGTATGGCGGCATCGTCGCCGCCGTCTCTCATTGTGACGAAGGTGCGGTTGATCAGGTCGACCAGTTTGCGGTGCTGGCTGTCAATCGAGTCGATGCCGGTCGCCAGCTGTTCGCTCCAGCAGATCAGCTCATCGTCCCGGTCGCTCTGGGCCGAGATGCCGCCCCAGGAACCGTGTGATTCCACCGCGGGCAGGTCGATGGGCGTGACGGAAGAGGTATCGCCGTTGCCGGTGTCACACTGGAATCGGGCCAGTATCTGCAGCAGCTGCCGTGCCTGGACCGACAGCTCTTCGCTGGCTGCGGCGCTCTCCTCGGCATTGGCGGTGTTCTGCTGGGTGACCTGGTCGATCTGCCCCAGCCCCTGGTTGACCTGGGCGATGCCTTCGGCCTGCTCGTTGCTGGCGATGGCGATTTCGGAGATCAGTTCGGACACCTGGTTGACCCCGGTGACGATCTCTTCCAGCCCGGCGGCGGTCTGGTGGGCGATGCTGCTACCCTTTTCGGTCAGCTCCACTGAGCTTTCGATCAGGTCGGCGGTTTCCCGGGCCGCCCTGGCGCTGCGGGCCGCAAGGTTACGCACCTCTTCGGCAACCACGGCGAAACCCTTGCCGTGCTGACCGGCGCGTGCCGCCTCGACCGCGGCATTCAGGGCCAGCAGGTTGGTCTGGAAGGCGATCTCGTCGATCACCTTGATGATTTTGCTGATCTCCTGACTGGCCTGGTTGATCTCGCCCATGGCCGTCACCATCTCCTGCATCTGCCCGCTGCCGCGACTGGCCGACTGCTGGGCCTTACTGGCCAGGTTGTTGGCCTGGCCGGCGTTGTCGGCGTTGGTGCGCGTCTGGCTCTCGAGTTGGTGGATGGTAGCGGAAATCTGCTCGATGCTGCTGGCCGATTCGGTCGCTCCCTGGGAGAGGGACTGGCTCGATTCGGCGACCTTTTCCGACCCATAAGCGACCTGTTCGCTTGCCTGACGGATGGTGGCGAACATACCGCGCAGGTTCTCGACCATGGTTTTCAGCGCCTTGCCGAGAACGTCCCGGTCGGAGGCAAGTTCCACCTCCTGGCTCAGGTCGCCATCGGCGATGCGCCTGGCCAGATCGGCCTTGGCCTCCAGGCTGTCGGCCATTCGGTTCAGGGCCTGGGCCAGACGGCCGATTTCGTCGCGGCCTTTGACCTCGAGTCGGCGCGACAGATCCCCCTTTTCGATGGTTTCGGCCATGCGGATGCCCTGGTTCAGCGGCCGGATGATGGAACGGAAGACCAGCCAGCCGGCCAGCAGGTAGAGCAGGGCGCCGATCAGGCTGCACAGGGCGATAACCCGGACGGCGGTTTCACTGGCCTGCTCCGCCAGGGCGGCGGAAAGGCCGACCTGCTCGTTGGCGGCCGTCAGCAGTTGATCTCCCAGTTGGTCGAGGGTGGCGACCTGGGCATTTTCCTGTCCAAACAGCTCCCGCTCCTGTTTCAGGCGCTCAAGGTTGTTCTCCACAAGCTTGCGCACCGTCAGGGACGGCTGGATGTAGTCACTGTTGCCCGATGCCCTGGAAAACTGCTCCAGTCCGGCGATGAATCCCATGCCGATTTTTTTGAACCAGGCCTCGAAATCATTGATATGCGTCGCATCGTTGGTCAGCAGGAAGCGCTGCAGGCTTGACTGCATGGTCAGCGCGAGATTTTTGCAGTCGCGGACCAGACTCAGCAGGTTGACCTCGTTGGCCGACAGCTCTTCACCTTCCATCTGCAGGTCGAACTCATGGCTGCGAATCGCCTCTTCGAGCTTTGCCAGCCGGGCATCGACCTGGGCAAGGTCCTGCTTCATGGTCTGTTCGAGTTGGGCGTTCTGCTCGTGCAGAGAGACCACCTGGCCGAAACTGCTGCGATAGCTCTCCAACAGCCGTTTCAGGGCGTCCGTTTCGGTTCCTCCGGCCCCGGCCAGGCGCTCAAGCGCCTGGCCGATGGCCTGTTCCAGTTTTGCCTTCGGTTCGGCCCGATAGAACTTCAGGTACGCCTTTTCGGCCGTGCGGGCCTTCTGGACATCGAGGCTGACCTGGTAGATGGCGACCTGCTGCCTGTGAGCCAGGTCGATGCGATGGTTGAACCAGCTCGAAATGGCGATGACGAAGGCCACCAGCGACAGGGCCAGAACGCTCATCAGGCCGAGTTTCAGTTTGAAAGAGAGGTTCATTTCAATACTCCTGTGTTCCGGCGCCGTCGCCCGGCGTTACTTCATCGCGGTCTGAATCTCGGCCAGAGTAATGTCGTAGACTCCGGAGCCAACCACGTACTTTTTGCCGCCGAATTCGGCCAGTTTGACATAGGAGACCTTCTGCGAAGGCTGCTTCTGGCCCGGTTTCGGCCACCAGTAGTCAACCCAGCCGCTGCCCTTTTCAAGGGCGACCCGATTGAATTCGACGAACAGCAGTTTGCCCTTCTTGTCCTTGAGCGGCAGGACGTTGCGCCCCTCGAGTTTCGGTTTCATCGGGTGCATCAGCATGGTGCCGTCATCCCCGGAGTGGATCCAGATATAGGTGCCGGCATAGATGAAGGGAGAATCGTAGCCCTTGAATTTCGCGAAGGCGGCCGGACCTTCCTTGGCAATCAGGGCGGCGCCCTCATTGACCTTCTGCATGACCATCTCCGGCGTCGGCTTGACGCTGGCGGTTTCCCTGGCCTTCTGTACGCTCCCCTCGTCGACGCTCATGGCGAGCAGGGGCGAGGCATTCAGCAGGACGGCAACGAACAGGGCGAGTGCAATGCGCAGGTGGGACTTCAACATCTGTTTGACTCCTTTCCTTTGTGTTTGTCTTTGTCCCGATGGGACTTTCCCATATACGCTCTACTTATCGTCAGGACTTCCGGCGCTCTTAAAACATTGTTTGTTATTTTTGCTTAAGGCAAAAAAACGGCCCGGAACACAGCTGTGTCCGGGCCGGATATGAGCCTCAGTAGCGGCCGAATTCGCTGTCATCCAGCGCGATTCGTTCTTCCGCCCTGCTGCCGGTCGCCATGCCGCCCCAGCCGTCCGGCCCGGTCTTGGGGCCGGCGTCCGGAGCGGCCGCAGGAGCCGGAGCGTAGTTTACGCTGCCGACAGCGGTAACAGGTGTTGCCGCAAGGCATCCCTTGACCTTGAATCGGGCCAGCATCTGTCGCAGTTCCTCGGCCTGACCGGAGAGTTCCTCGGCGGCAGCCGCCGACTCCTCGGCACTGGCGGTGTTCTGCTGGGTTGCCTGGTCGATCTGCACCAGTCCCTGGCTGACCTGACTGATACCCTCGGACTGTTCCGCCGAGGCCGAAGCGATTTCATGTACCAGAGACGAGACCTCGGTGATCGACCCGACGATCTTCTGCAGGGCCTCCTCGGTCTCGCCGGCCAGTTTCGCCCCGCGTTCGGTCAATTCGACCGAGCCTTCGATCATTTCGGCGGTCTCCCGGGCGGCGCGGGCGCTGCGGGCGGCGAGGTTACGAACCTCTTCGGCGACGACGGCGAACCCCTTGCCGTGCTGGCCGGCGCGCGCCGCTTCGACCGCGGCGTTCAGAGCCAGCAGGTTGGTCTGAAAGGCGATTTCATCGATGGTCTTGATGATCTTCGAGATGTTCTGCCCCGAATCGGCGATTTCCCCCATCGCCTGTACCATCTGCTGCATGCGCTCGCTGCCGGTTTCGGCCAGACGCTGCGCTTCGCTCGAGGTCTTGTTCGCCTTGCTGGCGTGTTCGGCACTCACTTTCACCTGGCTGGTGATTTCGTTGATCGCTGCCGACATCTCTTCCAGTGAAGCAGCCGATTCGGTGGCCGACTGAGACAGGGTCTGGCTGCTGTTGGCGACCTGAACGCTGCCGGCGGCAATCTGTTCGCCCACCGAACGGATGCGCTGCATGACTTCGTTGAGATCGGTTTCCAGTGTCTTCAGCGCCTGGCGCAGCTGGTCGCGGTCGTCCCGCGGGGTGATGCTGAAATTGAGATTGCCGGAGGCAAGTTGCTGCAGGCTGTCGACTACCTCATGTTGCAGTGAATCAGCGAACGCGTCCATAGCCCGGGCCATGCGTCCCATTTCGTCCTGCCGGTCGGACATGTCGAGGCGCATATCGAAGTGCCCCTTTTCCATCTCCTCGATCATCTCCACCGTGCGGTGCAGGGGGCGGGAAATGTGGCGGGCGAGGAAGAAGATCAGCGCGACAGAGGAACCGACCGCCAGCAGCAGCCCGACAAGGACGGTCCAGAAGGCGTGGTTGATGCGGGCCTGCAAATCATCCATATAGATGCCGGCACCGATAATCCAGCCCCAGGTCGGGTGTTTGCGCACGTAGGAGAGCTTGTCGACCGGTTTGTCGCTGCCCGGTTTGGGCCACTGGTATTCAACGAATCCAGCCCCCCCCTTGCCCGTGACCTGAACCATCTCCAGGAACAGGGCCTTGCCGTTCGGATCCTTGACGCCCGAGAGATCCTTGCCTTCGAGCTGGGGTTTGATCGGGTGCATGATCATCTTGGGTGTGGCGTCATTGATCCAGAAGTACAGCTTCTCGCCAAATCTCAGGCTACGGATGGCGCTGGTGGCCAGCATCTTGGCCTCGCCGACCGAGAACTCTTCTCCGGCCTCCCTGCTGTAGTGGTCGATGACTCCCCAGGCGGTGTCGACCGCCACCTGCAGTTCCTTTTCCGCTTCCTGCCAGACCTGGTCGCGGTATTGGCCGTATATCCAGATGAGGGTGGCGGTAAAGATCAGGATCATCAGACTGGAAACCAGGTAAATTTTGCTGCCGATGCTAAGGTTCTTCAACTTCATGTGCTACAGGACCTCCTCAAAGGGTTGGCTGACAACGTGCTGTGCCGGGAGTACCGCTTGATTGGAGGGAAGGCGTGCCGGTGGCAAGCCGTCGATACTCCTGACAGGCGCTTGCGTTTGGTCCCTTATCGGTCGCATGCGGTAAATGTTGCGAAAAAAGTTTTTAATTCTAACGCGGTAAACTTTATCCCAAACAAATAGGCCGCCCCTGGTGAGGGCGGCCTGCGAAGGTTTGGTTTTGGAAATGTTTCAATAACGTCCGAACTCGGAGTCGTCCAGTGCGATGGTTTCGGCCGGGGCCTGCTGTTCCATGGCATTCCAGTCACCGCCGTCTGTCACCGGAGCCGCTGCCGTCTGCTTCATGGCCACCGACGGCGCCGGTGCGGGCGCGACGGCGAGCTGGACGCCGCTGCCGCCTCTCAGCTTGAAGCGGGCCAGCATCTGGCGCAGCTCCTCGGCCTGGCTGGAGAGTTCCTCGGCGGCGGCCGCCGACTCTTCGGCGCTGGCGGTGTTCTGCTGGGTCGCCTGGTCGATCTG
>RFIO01000350.1 GCA_003695205.1 Deltaproteobacteria bacterium | reverse complement strand
GCACCGACCGGTAGGGAGCCTCCAGGTAGTTGACCGGGATCCGGTCACGCCGGGTTTCGACCCGTTCGATTTCGCTCATCAGAACCACCAGCAGGCCGTCAACCAGGTTGTCCGCACACAGGGACGCGGCCGCGACCGGCTGGAAATCATAATCGCGGTAGATCAGATCGCCCCCCCTCTCCAGACGCGAGCCGGCCACCAGGGCGGAAACCAGGGCGGCAGGCTGCCCCGCCACCTGGCGGATATCGAAATACTTGTCCCTGGCGCGCAGCTGTTCGACCAGTGCGCCATGCCGATCCCGGTTGTGCCGCTCAAGCAGGCCGATCAACTGCCGCGCCTCGGCGTGGGCAAAGCTGCCGGCATCGACCAGCAGCGGCAAAACGCCAAGGGTCTTGACCCGCGACTGGTAATCCTTTTTCGGCATATGAAAACGGCCACCGCCGCAGCCGGGCAAAAACAGAACCAGCGCAAGCAGCAGGATCAGACCTCTTTTCATGTCAGCTACCTCCGAATGGAATTTGAGTCCGACAACGCCCTGATTATAGCTTCTGGCGGCCTCGGCGGCCAGCTTGAATCTGTCTCGATCGCACCCTGCCGACAGCGGGACAAGGGCCTTGACAGCCGGCCGGTTGGCAACCGATTCTTTGCTACCTGAAGATACGCTTTCCCACCCGAAACCGTTTCATTTTGCAAGAGGAGGACCTTGCATGATTGCTTCTTTCGTTCGCCCCGTTATCCTGCTGGTCTTGCTACTGGCGCCGGCCGCCCCGGTCTGGAGTGCCGACCTGCATCCGACTCAGCTGGAAGATGCCGCACCCGCAGGCGAAGGCAAGGGGCTCTTCCGCTTCGGAGTTGCCTACCTCGAAGACAGCCCCCTCTATTTTCAGACCACCAGTGATGACCGGACACAGATCTCGATACCGGAACTCGAGCTGCGCCTCGGCCTGGGCAAACGGGTCGAAATAAGCGCCGGCTACAGCCTGCTGCACGTCAGTCAGAACAACCGCAGGGACGAATTCGGCAGCGGTGACCTGGTCCTGGGCACCAAGCTGCTTCTCTGGCCGGAGGACATGAAGCTGCCCGCCATCGGACTGCGCTTCGCCACCAAACTGCCCAACGCCGACCGCGAGGACGGGCGCGGTACCGATGAGACCGATGTCATGCTCGACGTGCTGGCAAGCCGCAACTTCCCACTGTTCAGCCTGCACGCGAATCTCGGGCTGACGATCCTGGGCAATCCGGCCGGCAAACAGGATGACAAGCTCCACTATGCCTTCGGCGTCAGCGTTCCCTTCGACAACAGTGGCCTTAGCGCGCTGGCCGCGGTCGAGGGGCTTGAACTGCACAACAGCGTTAACGACCGTGGCCGTTTTGTCGCAGGCCTGCAGTACGATTTCGGCCAGGCGCGGTTCGATTTCGGCGTCACCACCGGCTACACCAGCCGTACCGAGGACTGGGGCGTGCGCACCGGCCTGACCACCACCTTTGACCTGCCGAGCGGCTGGTAGAACTCACATCTCCAACGCGGGGACTGCCGCCTCACGGGGAACGGCGGTCACCGCGAAGTGGGCCACCCCCCAGGCAAGAATCTCCGACGGCGGTGCCCCTTCCAGACCCGCCGGCGGCTTCTGGCCGAGAAAACGCAGGGCTGCCAGCAGCCAGCGCCCGGCCCGTGACACTTCCAGCGGCATGGCGCCGTGCCGCTTGCTCAATTTTTCACCACCCTGATCCAGCGCCAGAGGAAGGTGCAGATAGGTCGGCACCTGCCAGCCAAGGCACTGGTGCAGGTATATCTGGCGGGGAGTCGAACCGATCAGGTCGGCGCCGCGCACCACCTGGTTGACCCCGGTGTCGTGATCATCGACCACCACCGCCAGCTGATAGGCAAACAGACCATCGGCACGGCGCAGAACGAAATCGCCCACCGCGGTCTGCAGATGCTGCTCCGTGGGACCGAACAGACCATCGCAAAAACCGACAACCCCGTCGGGAACCCTGATTCGCAGGGCACGGGGCACGCGTCCTTTCGCCAACCCCTGTCGGCAGGTACCGGGATAGATCGGCCCCTCCTCGCCGACGTGCGGCGCGCTTGCGACGATCTCCCTGCGGCTGCAGGCGCAGTCGAACACCAGGCCACGAGATCGCAGAAGATCGAGCACTTCCTGATAACGTTCATCCCGCCGGCTCTGCCAGAGGATATCGCCGTCCCACTCGAAGCCGCACAGGTCCAGGGCGCGCAGAATCTCATCCGCGGCGCCCGGAACAACCCGCGGCCGATCCAGGTCCTCCATGCGCAGCAGCCAGCGCCCTTTGGCCTGACGCGCCAGGCAGTAGCTGCCGACAGCGGCCACCAGGGAGCCGAAGTGCAGTGGCCCAGTCGGGCTGGGGGCAAAGCGGCCAATGATTTCCTTGTCCGGCATGGCATCCTCCAACCGGGTCATGTTGCTCATCCCGCAGGCATTCGTCAACGCCCGGACACAAAAAAAGGGGCGCCCGCAGGCGCCCCGAAGTTGCGTCGATGTTCAGTTGAACCTACTTGTGGAAGCCCTTGGCGTTCTTCGCCGCCCAGGCCTTGTCACGCGCCCCGTGGCAACCGAGGCAGGCATATTCGACCGTGACGAACCCCTTGGCGAAGGTCGATTTCTTGCCCTTTTCCTCGACGGTCTTGAACATGCTGGCGTTGGGATCGGTGCTGATCTTGAAGATATGGGTACGCACGTCGCCGGTGTAGGTCGCCACCCTGATGGCCGACTTGCTTGCCCTGGGCATGTGGCACTCGATGCAGCGCGTGCCCTGCTTGCCGTGGATGTTGCCGGCATAGGATTTGGCAATATCGCCGTGACACTCTGCGCAGTTGTCCCTGGCCAGGATGGCGCGCTTGTGGGGGTCATGACAGGTGTTGCAGGTCAGTTCCTTGTGCACGCCGGCCTTCAGCTCGTTGATCTGCTCGTGGTGCTTGATGAAACCACCCTTGGCCGGAGGCTCGGGCCCCATGCCGCCGCGCTGATGGCATTTGCCGCACAGTTCGGCCGAGGTATCGACCTTGATGGTCTTTTTGCCCGGCTTGCGCAGATGGTCG
>RFIO01000349.1 GCA_003695205.1 Deltaproteobacteria bacterium | reverse complement strand
TGACAAGTTTGAGGACGAGAACGAAACCACCCAGCGCGGTGAGGCGATGATCGATGTCAACCTGCGCGGCGGCCTGGGGCTGAACCTGCTGGCGGTGCATGAGAACACCCATGACCCCTACAGCACCGGCCTGAACAACCTGCCGCAGACCGACAACTACACCGCCTGGACCGTCAGCGGCATCCTCGAGTACGAGCTGGGCGCCAAGACCGACATCCGTCTCGACGCCGGTACCTACCTGCTCAACTACGACGAGGCGCGCAACGCCTTCCGTGATCGCACCGACGTCAAGGGGGGGCTGATGCTTGGCTATCGGGTCTCTCCCAAATTCCGGGTCTTCGCCCAGTACGAACTGGTCGATGTTTCCTACGACGCCGCCGTTCAGGATGACAGCCAGGAGCACCACTACTTCGGCGGTTTCAACTGGCAGCTGACCGCCAAGTCGCGCGGCCTGGTCAAGGCCGGCTACGGCCAGAAGAAATTCGATACCCGCAGCGGCGACGACAAGGACGAGTTCATCGGCGAGGTCCAGCTGAGCCACCAGTTCTCGCCCAAATCGAGCCTGAGCCTGGCCCTGACCCGGCAGACCAACGAGTCGGACATCGCCGGCACCGATGACCGCATCTCCGACCTGGTGAGCCTGGGCTACGTCTGGCAGATGACCGGCAAGACCAGCCTCAAGCTCGACGCAAGCTGGCTGCGTGACAACTACAACGATGCCATCACCGTTGGCACCAAAACCGACGAGCGTCAGGACGACTACTGGCGCGCCGGCATCGGCCTTGGATGGAACGCCCTGCGCTGGCTCAATATCAGCCTCGGCTACGCCTTCGAGCAGCGCGACAGCAACTTCGACAGCTTCGACTACGACAATCACACCAGTTTCCTGAACCTGACGGCGGTGATGTAAGGCCCTGGCCCTGGGGCCAGGGCAGGCACAAGGCGTGAGGTACAAGGCGTGAGGTACATTTGGGTGCTATGCGCCTGCTTTCAGTCTGGAGCCCCTGGCCTCTGGCGCTGTGCCACGAATTTTCAGTGAGGATTGACCGGGAATGAAAAAGTTGTTGCGTGTTTTTCTGCTGCTGGCTCTGCTGGCGGGACTGGCCCTGCCGGCGGCGGCGAGCGATTCGGACTACAGGGTCGGGGAGGGGGATGTTCTCAGGGTCACGGTCTATGACCATGAGGATCTCACCACCACGGTCCGGGTCGGTGGTGACGGCAGTATCATCTTTCCCCTGATCGGCCAGCTCAAGATCGGCGGGCTGACGGTCAACGGCGTTGCCGACAAGCTGGCGGCGGCGCTTGCCGACGGCTACATCGTCAATCCCCAGGTTTCCGTCTTCGTCCAGGAATTCCGCAGCAGCAAGGTGGTGATCGTCGGTCAGGTAAGTCGTCCCGGCCTGTATGAGCTGACCGGCAATACCACTCTTCTGGAACTGATCTCCAAGGCCGGCGGCCTGGCCAAGGACGCCGGCGATACCGCGACCGTCCACCGCAAGTCTGACGGGGGCGAGAAGGTGATCCAGGTCGACCTGAAACGGCTGCTCGAATCGGCCGACGGTGGCCAGGACATTCGCCTGCGCAACGGCGACAATGTCTTCATCGCCCAGGCGGGCATGATTTACGTCACCGGTGAAGTGCGCGACCCCGACAGCTACAAGGTCGAACCGGGCATGACTGTGCTCGAGGCGATCACCGAGGCCGGCGGTTTCACCAACCTGGCCGCCCGCGGCCGCGTCAAGCTGATCCGCAAGGAAAACGGCAAGGAGAACATCTTCGAAAAGGTGCCGATGAACATGACCGTCCGGCCCGAGGA
>RFIO01000348.1 GCA_003695205.1 Deltaproteobacteria bacterium | reverse complement strand
TTCTCCCGTTACCCAGACCCTGTTGGCCACCCTGTTCACCTGGGGGGTAACGGCTCTTGGGGCGGCCCTGGTTTATGTCACTCCGACGATGAACCGCAAACTGCTCGACTGCATGCTCGGTTTTGCCGCCGGGGTCATGATCGCCGCGTCCTTCTGGTCTCTTTTGGCTCCCGGGATCGAGATGGCCGAGCAGCTTGGGCATATCCCCTGGCTGACGGCCACCATCGGCTTTCTGGGGGGCGGGATTTTCATGCGTCTGACCGACCGGTTCCTTCCGCACCTGCATCCAGGATTGCGCATGGACCAGAGCGAAGGGGTGAAAACATCCTGGCAACGGTCAACCTTGCTGGTGTTGGCCATTACCCTGCATAATATCCCCGAAGGTCTGGCTGTCGGCGTCGCCTTCGGTGCGGTTGCGGCCGGGTTGCCTTCCGCGACCCTGGGTGGGGCGGTTGCTCTGGCTCTCGGAATCGGTCTGCAGAATTTTCCCGAAGGGACGGCGGTCTCCATGCCGCTGCGGCGGGAGGGTATGAGCCGGAACAAGAGCTTTTTGCTCGGCCAGTTTTCAGGCATGGTGGAGCCGGTGGCGGGGCTTTTGGGTGTGCTGTTCGTAACCTGGATGCAGCCGATTTTGCCCTATGCCCTCTGTTTTGCCGCTGGAGCGATGATCTTTGTCGTTGTCGAGGAACTGATTCCGGAATCCCAGCGAACAGAGGCGCATATCGACATCGTGACCCTGTCCACCATGGCCGGGTTCGCAGTCATGATGGTCCTTGATGTCGGTCTTGGCTGATCCGTCCGCTTAAGGCCTCCGCAATCCCCTGGCGCTCGACCGGGGTCCCGGTTTGCCGACAGAAGTGCAGATTGACGGCGACCAGCAGCTGATTGAGCCGGTCGAGGTCGACGGCCAGTTCACCGGGCAGGGTTTCGAGGTCGTTGAAATTGAGCGGACAATAGTCGATGCGCAGGCTGTCGTCCTCGCGCAGCAGCAGCGGCAGCCCCTGGGTACGACAGATGATGGGGCGTGCCTGGTAGAGCAGGCACTGATCGTCACGCAGAAGGGGGCACCGTTCGCCACCTGACGCAAGTGCCTGTTGACGAATGAGCCGCTGTCTGTCGACATCGGTCAGCTCCAGGGCCCGGCGCAGGGCGAAGGCCTCGACCGGCAGCACGCTGATGTGCCGGCAGCAGCCGCTGCAGCCGGGCCCGCAGACCATGTGTTTTCCGAGCTGTCCGGTGATGCGGGCGGCCAGGGCATCGACCTGCTCGAGCAGGCGCTGATAGTTCTCAAACGGATTGGCGACCATGGCCGCATCCTGTCATTGCCGCCGACCTCTGGTCAAGAAGGAGGGGGGTCCCTTGAAATTGCTGTTGCCGGCCACGGTACGACAGGTTGCCGGGCAGTTGGGTGTCTGGGAGCGGATTGAGACCGCACTGGCCGACCGCGACTGGCTCGATGAGATTGCCTCA
>RFIO01000047.1 GCA_003695205.1 Deltaproteobacteria bacterium | reverse complement strand
CCTCGTTAAGGGTCAGCTTCTTCAGGCGCTTTTCGAACTTTTCCAGTTCGCTTGCCTTGCCCTCCTTCTCCAGCCCCAGCTCCTTCTTGATCGCCTTGAGCTGCTCCTTGAGGAAGAATTCACGCTGCTGGGCGGAAATCTTCTCCTCGATCTGCTTGTTGATGCGCGTCTGCAGGCGCGAAACTTCCAGTTCCTTTTTCAGCAGGATCAGCACCTTGTCGATGCGGCGCAGCACGTCGAAGGTCGCCAGGATAGCCTGCAGTTCCTGGCCGTCGGCACTGGTCAGGTTGGCGGCGAAGTCAGCCAGGCGCCCGGGGTCGTCCATGCTCGACCGGTTGAGAAAGAGCTTGATCTCCTCCGAGTAGAGCGGGTTGATCTGCACCAGCTCCTTCAGGGTGGAGATAATCGCCATCGAGTAGGCCTTCAGCTCGGGATTGACCGAAAGCTCCGGCATGTAGTTGTAGTGCACCCGCGCCACCAGGCCGGCTTCATCGCCCTGAACCTCGAGCAGGGTGACGCGCTCCATACAGTTGACCAGGAACTGGATCACCTCGTCGTTCTGGTTGATGACCTTGACGATACGACCGGCCACTCCCACCTGGTGCAGGTTGTCGGGGGTGTCCTCCGCCTCAAGGTCTTTCACCAGGACCAGGGCGAGCCCCTGGGAGGGGGTATTGATCGCCCGCTGGACGGTCGCCATCTGCACCGGGTCGCTGACCGCCATCGGGATCAGCAGGCCGGGGAAGGCCGGACGAGGACGCAGAGGGATGACCGGCAGGCTGTTGGGCAGGATGTCGGAGGCCAGCACCAGACCGCTGTCGGCTTCGACCTCCTCGGCGTCGGCGATCAGGTCCTCGAAATCACTGGTATCTGAATCTTCGGGCAGGATTTCCGGATCGTCATGCTGTTCGGACATGGAGCACGCTCCTTTATCGGTAGGCTGTTACGGGCAGAAAGTAATGAGCGCTGCAAGCCCTGTCAAGGGCGCCCGGATTCAGAACCGTTGCCGCAGGCCGAGATGGAAGACGACATCGGGAGTGGTGTCGACCAGGATGTCTTCGACCACGGCCAGCTCCAGGGCCGTTCGTTCGCCCAGGGCGACCTGGCCGCCCATGGCCAGTTGACCGGCAAAGCGGTCGAACTCGCGCAGCCCGGTGTCCCTGTAGAGCGGCGTGTGACCGTCGAACTGCAGTTGCAGACCAAGGCGGCTGAAGGGCCGCAGACCGATGCCGGCCGATACCGTCCCCGCCAGCCGGCGGCGCAGTTCCGGCAGAACCTCGCCTGTGCCGGTCAGAAGCAGTCCTGTTCCGCCGTAGAGGGCCAGGGGGCCGAACCGGGTTTCCCGCCGCATCTCGCCGCTCAGCCAGAGGGCCGTATCCCAGGCGCCGCTGCCGGTCAGCCGGCTGCTGCTGCCCGTAGGCAGCTTCAGGCGGCCCCGCACGGCCAGGCTGGCACCATTCGGTGTCTGGAACCATTGCCAGCCCGCATCAAGGGCTATATCACCGATGCCATCGGTTGAGGTCGTCCGGGTGAAGGAGTGGCCCGCCGCGTCGCTGTAGCTGTAGTTGAGGCGGTCGCGCGCCGCCGTGTCGCGGCCTCCCTGGGGCAGGCCGAACAGGTCGTGCCAGTTTTCGATGAATCCGTCGAGAAAGCCGCCGGTATGGCGCAGGTACGGCAGGGTCAATCCGACTTCGAAACCGTTGGCAAGACCGGTTTTCAGTGCCAGTTCGGTGCGCCAGGTTTCGCCGTCAAGTCGGGTGGAAGATCCATCGGTACTGCGAAAGGTGAAATTGCTGACGGCATCGAGATTGAAGGTCCATTGCCACTCGCCCGGTTTCAGGACGCGTGCCGGCTGCAGGGTGGGGATGCCATGGATCAGCGCCGGTGGTGCCAGGTTGCGCGTGTGCAGCGGTTCAAGTTCGAAAGCGGCCGCGACGAACGGCAGCAGCAGAAACAGCAGCAGATAGAGCCCGGCACGCATGCGATCAGCCTGCCTTCGGCGCTGCCAGGGTGCCGCCGAGCCTCAGGCTGATGCTGCCGTCAGCCGCGGCCTTGCCCAGCAGGCCGAGCATGTCCCTGATGCCGGCATCCAGGGTCGGGGTCGGTGTAAGGGTGAGCTGGAGACTGATGCGGCTGGTGGCAGGGGTCCGACCGAGCCAGAGAGTGCCGCTGCCGGCAATGCGCAGGGCGCCGTCGCCGGAGAGTTGGGTCAGGTTCAGACGGTTGCCGGTCCCCTCGACCCGGGCGCGCACGGTGCCGAGACTGAGGCTGTCGCTGCCTGCGCCCAAAGCCCGTAATCCTCCCAGCGACAGATTCTCAAGCACCAGTTCGAGTCGGCTCTGGTTGGCGCCGCTGAGCGGCAGGCGGCCGTTGAAGTTGAGTTGTGCAATCCGTCCCGCCAGCTGCAGGGGGGCGATGTCGAGCAGTTCGGCCGGAAGTCGGGCCCCGGTCAGGCGGACCCGGGTGTTGAGGCTGTCATCGGCATCGGCTTCCACGCGGCCGCCCCAGAGTTTGGCTGTCAGGGTCAGACCGGGAAAGGACGAAACCGAAGGGGATATTCTCAGGTTGTCGATTTCAAGGGGCCGGCCGCGCAGGGCGGGAAACGAGACGCGCGCCGAGGCGGCTTCGACGGCCAGTGGCCAACCGCGGCGCAGGCCCACCGGTTCGATCAGAATCCCCTGGCGGGCGAGGCCGGCCAGAAGGTTGCGGGTCAGCGGCGCGGCGGGGAAGGCGAGCCAGACACCGAGCAGGATACCGGCCAGCGCCACTGCGGTGAACAGGGCCAGGGCACGGAGGCGGAGGCGTGCGGAAGGGCGTCGGGATGTTTCAGCGGCGTACATGGGTGTCAGCCTCCCCGGCTCAGAAGCAGCACGACATCGAGTTGGGCGGGGTCTTCGAAGCGCGGCCTGATGTTCAGCGATTCCGTGTGGACGGGCGGCCTGGAGTTGCCGGTGCGGAAGAGCAGCAGGCCGAGCTGGTCGAGACGCAGGCGCTCGAACCGGACCTCGACGCGCTCTCCGCCTCCTCCCGGCAGGGGTTGCGGCCGCAGGGAAACCAGGTTCTCCTTCGCACCGAGTTCGGCGGCGAGGTTCTCGACCAGGCCTATCAGCGGCGCCGGGCGCGTTGTGGACCTGTTCTGCCTGGGAGTGGCGCGCTGTAATGAGCGGTAGGTCTGCAGTTTCTGCCGGAATTCAGTCAGCTGGGCCTGGCGCGCCTCGATCCGGCGGTCGAGCTGGTCGAGGTAGCTGTTCCAGGGAAGCAGGCCACCGAAGATGAACAGCAGGATCAACGCCAGGCCGATGCCCCCGGCAAGGATCAGGATTTCTCTGCGGCTCAGTTCGCGTCCGAACATCATCCGGCCTCCTTCAGGCGCAGCTGCAGGCGGAACTCGACCGCCTGTCCGTTGCTCTTCTGCCGGCTGTCGGACAGGGTGACCTCGGCCATGGCGGGCAGGGCCCGCAATTGCTCAACCAGGCGGCTCACGGTTTCGAAGCTCGCTGTTTCTCCCTCGATTCTGACTCCGTCGCGATTATGACTGTAATCGCGAATCCGGACGGGCAGATCGGCGGGAATCGCCGCCGAAACCAGCCGCAGGATTTCGAGCGGCGGGGCGGTCTCTCCGCCGCTGGCTGTTTTGCGAAGCTGGCCGAGTTTGGCTTCGAGCTGGCGGACCGGGTCGACCACCCGTTTTTCCGTCGGGAAGGCCTTGCGGTAGGCGCTTTCGAGCTGACGGTCGAGGGCTGCGAGCCGCTGCTGCCGGGCTGTCAGCTGCAGCCAGCCGGCTGCAACCGTCAGAACAAGCGCAAGGGTCAGCAGGATGGCCGCAGTCAGCAAGCGGGGGCGCAGCCGTTTCCAGTCGCCGCGTGGCGCGTAGGGGCCGCTGAGCAGGTTGAGGTCGCGCTGCCGGCGTCCTGCCGCCAGGGCCAGAGCCACAGCGCCGTACTGCTCGGGCTGCAGGTCGCCTTCGTCTCTGGTCGGTCGGGCCGGTTCGACCCGGAAACCGAACTCTCTCAGGGCCTCGGCCAGCTCGCTGTCGGGAGATTCCCCGGCCAGAAGAACCAGGGCATCCTCCGCCGACCTGGCTTCGAGCATGATGCGCCCCTGGCGCACGATGAAGCTGACCTGGTCGATACTTTTCTGTCCCGGCCGGCGGGGCTGTACGCGCAGGTCGACAGGCAGACCGTTGCGCAGGCGGATCAGGGTGATTTCCGCGCCGGAGACGCAGACCAGCAGGCCGTTGGGCCAATCTGTGCTGAGGGTGTCTGCCAGGGCGAAGGGGGCTGGCATCATGGTGTGCAGCCGGTCGCCAAGAGGCTCGAACTGTTCCAGAATCTGTTCCAGCCGTGCCCGTTCGATTGCCAGCGCCAGCGCGTGGCCGCCCTCGCCGGCGTCAAGGGGGCGGTAGACCAGGTGCAGGCTGTCGACCTCGACCGGCAGCTGGCGCGCCAGCTCCGGCCCGAGAGCAGCGCGCATCTTGCGTCGGTCGGCAAAGGGAAATTCCAGCCAGCGGACCATGATACCGGTGCAGGGAAGTGCCAGGGCGATACGATCGTCCACGCCCGGGGGGCTACCGAGCGCGGCGGCGATCCGGTCGGACAGTTCTTCCCCCTCCGGCAGGGCGATCACCTGCTCCAGCATCGGCTCGGCCCGTCCGGGCCGCGCCACGGCCAGTTGCCAGGGGGTCTGTCGGGTATCGATGGCGAGGATGCGTCGGGCCATGATTCAGTCGACTTTCTGCCAGAGTATGCGGTCGGCCTTGCGATCGTAGGCGACTTCGATTCTGCGGGTGCCGTCGCCGACCTGCGCCTGGCTGTCCAGGTGAAAATAGCGGCTTTCCACCGTCAGGTCGAGGTTCCGGTTCAGGGCGCTGAAGGCTTCAACGCCGATCAGCTCCCGCACCTGGTCCAGATTCCTGAAAGGACGCCGGGTCCTTTCTTCCAGCAACAATTCCACGTCAGCCTCCTCGACCTGCTCGTCCCAGGCCAGCAGCAGGTCACGCGCTGCGCTGTTGACGTTCAGTTTGCCGCCGGCATGAGCTGCGACAAAGGGGGCCAGCTTGTCCATCACCTCGGCACTGAACCCCCGGACCCTGATCAGTTCATCCGGCGACACGATCGGAGCGTTGCCGGGTGTGTAGCGACTGCCCGCCGCCAGGTAATCCTGCGCCTCGGCCCCCGTGGCGCGCGGTTCGTTGTCAGGGTCGAGCCAGTCGACCAGTGCGTCGGCGAGGCCCTGTGGATCGTCGAGTTCGAGCCGTTCGGCCAGGCGAACGAAGCGCTCGACCATGACCACGTTGGGGTTGCCGACCGCGTCGACCAGGGCATTGAGACCCAGTCGGCCGTCGAGGTCGATGATGCGCAGGCTGACGCTGCCGTCGGCCACCGGCACCCGCTCCATCGGCTGGCGCCAGAACTCTTCACCGGAAAACTGCGCATCGTAGCCGTTGCTGTCCTGGCGCAACAGCTCGCGACCGACCGTAATGCCGCCGCGGGCCAGGCTGGTAGCTGCGCGGCTGTCACGAAAGGTGCCCGCAAGCCGGGTCTCGATCAGGGTCGAGAAGGCAAAGTCGCTCACCAGTGCCGCCAGCAGGGCGACGATGACCAGCACCAGCACCAGGGCCAGGCCGCGTTCGTTGCCGACACCGGTCAAAATCGCTCCTCCGTGGGCAGACGAACGGCGCTGCGCAAAGTCACCGGCTCGTCGCCGGCCTTCACCGTCAGGCTCAGTTCGACCAGCTGCGGCAGACCGTCCCGCCGGGAATCCCATGAGTCGCGCCAGCTGTTCCTGCTCAAAAACCGGCCGGAAAAACCGACGATGCGATCGTCGAGCAGGACCGGTTCCTCATCGTCCTCCCGGGTTGGCCAGGGTCGGTCATCTCGCACCAGTTCACTCCGGCCGTCCCGGGTGCGAACCTGGTAGCTGACCCGGTGCAGACCGTCGACTGGCCCGGCGCCTGCCAGGGTCAGCAGCTCCAGTCGGAAACCGTCACTTTCTGCCTGCCCGGTCAGGACCGGGAGGGTGTCGTTGGCACCTGCCAGGCTGAGCAGCTCGCGTTCCAGGCGGTCGAACAGCACCCTGCCAAGGTGCAAGGTGGCGTTTTTCGTCTCGGCATGCCGCCGTCCCGCTTCCGCCGCGGCGTACACTCCGTAGACCGTGGAGAGGACCACGGCGATGATGGCGACCGCCACCAGAATTTCGACCAGGGTGAAGCCGTGCTGCCGGTTCATCGGTTGGCCTCCGGTACGAAGCTGGTCAGGCGAACCTGCTGGTTGCGGTCGGCATCCCCCCAGGCGACCAGAACATCGATCTGCCTCACCCCGGGGACCGGAGCCGGGGCCAGCTCCACCCGCCAGCGGTAAAGTTCGTCCGGGGGCGGAAAACTCTCTCCCTCCGCTTCAGCCGGATCGATACCGGCCTCGATGCGCGCCAGCTTCTCCTGCGCCAGCAGCGTGGCGCGGGTGATGCGTCCCGATTCCTCCTGGGCCAGGATGCTGCGCTGCACCAGGCCGAGCAGGCCGACCAGGGCAATGGCCACGATCGCCAGGGCGATCATCACCTCAAGCAGGGTAAAACCTCCGCATCGCTTCATGCCGACCCTCTCAGGGACGTCTTTCAACCAGACCGGTCAGCGGAGCCAGCCTCAGACGGAGGCTGCGGTTGCCATCGTCCAGCACCAACCGGGTCTCCTCGAGCCATCCGCCCGGCAGCAGGGCACAGGTCACGTCTCCCTCGCGGAACTGGCCTCGCCCCGGCTGCTCGGCTTCCAAAAGCCGAACCGAGCCGGGCAGGTCCGCTCCGCCGGCAGCGCCGGTCAGCTCCGTCAGCCGGTGGTCCCGCTCGACCCGAAGCCCGCGGTAGCGGTCATGATCGATATCGAAGACCAGCCGGTGTTCCAGGCCGGTCAGGGTCGCCTCGTTGTAGAGCAACCGAACCACCCCCGCCAGTCTCCGTTCAGCCCTCTCCAGGTCGCTGCCGCCGATATCGACCATCTTCGGCAGGGCGATGCCCGCCAGCAGGCCGAGGATGAGG
>RFIO01000347.1 GCA_003695205.1 Deltaproteobacteria bacterium | reverse complement strand
TTTTCCTCCGGTTTTATTGGTCGCTGGCAGGCCGCCCCTGATTTTCGCGTCAAGGGATCCGGCGAATCGGATGAGGTATGGCAGGCCCGTAGACGGGAATTGCTTCAAGCGGTCGATACCTCGCCCGGTTTGGACGGGGCTGGGTCGGTCCTGCGGGTTTCGGCTCCCCTTGGCGGGACCTGGAACGGATTTGTTCGTGTCGTCCCGGTCAAAAGCGGTCGAAGATATCGGGTTGCTTTTCGGGTTCGAGGTCAGGGGCTTGCCTCCGGTTTGGGTCGCCGTACGGGGTTTGCCGGTTTTCTTGAGCTTTCCCGCGTCCCGGAACCGGGTGAGGAACTCAGCCAGAGGCAACTTGAGGATGTGATCCTGAATCGTCAGGAATCGTCCGGGGTTCTCGACCGGAACGACTGGACCGATGAGAGTTTTGCCTTCACTACCCGGACCGGAACCCGCGCGCTGATTCTGTTTATCGGCTTTTCCCGTGACGGTGGACTTCCAGCGGGGATGCTTGAATTTTCCGGGTTTCGGGTGGAGGAGGAGGTCATCGGCGGGCTGCCCGGGTTCGTCAGTCGGGAATATGAAACACCCCGCTCCTCCCTGGTCAAGACCCGGGGAAACCTGTACAAGGTTGCCGACTGGGATTCCCCTCTGGAATTGAGCCGCCACCTGGAAGGAATTGTCATCCCCGGAGCCGGTGCGCTTCAATTTTCTCTGCCCGAAGGTCGTTGGCGGCATTTGAGTTTTTCCTACGGTCCGCTCAAGGAGTTCAGCGGCGAGAAAAAGGGTAAATTGATATTCAGGGTGCTGGCGGACGGCCAGGAGATTTATCGGGACAGTTTCGATTTTGCCAGGGGGCAGGGCCGCGAGGGCTGGCGCAGGGCTGAAATTCTTCTTGAACAATCGCCAAAGGAGCTGGTTTTTGAAACCGATACGCCGGGTTGTCCTGAACCGGTTGCAGGGATATGGGGGCTGCCCGTCCTTTGGAACAAACTTTCAAGACCGCCTCGCCAGACCCTGTTAATCTGTGTCGACAGCCTGAGACGCGACCTGGTCGGAGCCTACGGTGCCGTTGACAGCGTAACGACATTTATTGACCAACTGGCTTCTCAAGGCACCCGGTTCGACAGCTATTTTTCTGCCGGTAACAGCACGTCCTATGCCCTGACGGCACTCTTTACCGGTCGCTACGCCGGGCGAGTCGGGTTGCATCGGCGCACAGTTTACGACCCGTTGAGCGACGACTACCGCGCCTACTTCCGGCAGAATGTTGACACATTTCCGGCACGGCTGCGCGACCGTGGGGTAGCAACCTTCGCCGCTATGGACAACCCCTTCTTTTTACCTTATGCAACGGGGGTGCATGTCGGATTTGAGGAAATTGCCAACTATGGTGGCGTTCAGCAGAACTATTTTGCTTCCACCGGTCATCTGCTTGACTTCGTCCGCGCCTATCGTGACCGGGACTTCTTTGCTTTTCTGCATTACGATCCGGATCATTTGCTCGGTTACGACGCGAGGCGTGACGACCCCACGGGTTCCGATCTCAAGAGGCGCTACCGGAATGAGATTGGCCGGATTGATGCCGAAGTCGGCCGCCTGTTGAAACGGTTCCAGGAGCTGGGGCTTGATGACAGCCTGACCATCATATTGCTTTCCGACCATGGCGAGAATCTCGATCCCCGGTGGTCCGGTCACGGCAACTTCCTGACCGACGATCAGATCCGTGTGCCGCTGATTATCCGACAGCCGGGCGAAAATGGTGGCAAGGTCCAGTCGGCGCCGGTCTCCACCGTCGATCTTGCGGGCTGGATACTCAGCCGCTATGGGCTTGAACAGCCGCCTGGATGGGATGGAATGCCCGAAGCTGTTGCCGGGCGGAGTTCTGGTGAACGCTGGCTGGTTTCCGAAGGGGTTTACCAGCATCGCCTGGCACTGGTTGGCAACGACTTTCGCTACATTCTGACCGCTGAAGGGGAAGAGTATTTCCTGACTCCTCCTGGCCAGGCACCGATGGCGGTTGACAGGCGCCGAAGCATTCTTGTCCGGGCCGAGGAGTTCCTGGCTGACACTCGTGCCGGAGGTTATCTGCGACTGCCGGCCGGCCGCCAATTCCGGTTGGATTTGAGGGGGCTTAAGGTCTGGCCTGTAGGTATCGGCACTCGCGTCCACGCCTGGAGGGACGGCCAGGGAACGCATCTGCTTCTCCCTCCTGCTGATACCCGTTATCTCCTGGTGTTTCCGCTGGATGAGATGTCTTTACCTGCGGTCATGTCTCTGTCTGGCCCTGGTGGTGAAATACCTTACGGCGTCCCAGCTGATTTCCTGCCGGTCCACAGCGGCCCAATGCGGTGGCAGACGGCAAAGGACCTGGAGCCACTCACCTGGCGAGGCCATCCTCGGAAAGATGCTGGTGCCGGCGACATCCCGTTGTTCTGGGTTTCCCCGGGTGCCGGTGTCGGAGGCATGGCAACCGATACCCGCCAGCTTGACAGCAACATCCGCTCTTTGCTTCAGCGTTGGGGGTACATCAGGTAGCCTCAGGCAGTTTGAATGGATGCCTGTTGTTGGGTACCGCCAGGGGCGTATCCGGGGTCAGGTCTTGAATTGTGAATTTTCTTCACCGGCTTTGATAATCTTGCTGATGCTGGTGTAGTGCAAACCGGTGGCTTGGGCGATTTCCTTCAGGCGATAACCGTACTCCAGGTGCGCCCTGCATATCAATTGATTGCGCTCCTGCCTGGGGGTCTTGCTCCCGGATGGGAACAGGTCCTTCAGGTCTGGTCGTCCTATAAGACGCTGTTTTCGTGGAATTTCCTCTGACAGATCCTGTTCTTCAATGAGATCTTTGATCTTTTGTACAAAGGTGTCGCTGCCGAGGGCGATTTGTTCCCGCAGTGCCTGCCAGGGGGATGGCGGGTTTTCAAGCCCATCCGCAACGAATTTTTGGTAGGCGATGCGTGCCTCTTCACGAATTTGCGAGAAGTTGTCCAAAATCCAGTCAGTGTGTAGAAACGTGGGGCGGGGAGCCTGTCCGATGGTAGCGGCATAACTGCTCCAGGGATATTGAGCCGGATGCCTGGCTGTGCCGGAACGAACAGGGTTGAGGACGATGTAACGGCAGAGTTCGAGCAAGTAGCTGTCTTTGTCTATAAGGATAGATTTGAACCTCCCCTGGAAAAGGTGTCCAACCCTGTCGTGTTTGCGATTGAAGGTTTGGGTGTAAACCCCGTTGAGTTGACGCATGCCAGCGGAAAGGTTGCCTTCAGGAGTTTCGATCAGCAGGTGATAGTGATTGGTCATCAGGCAGTAGGCGTGGCAAATCCAGTTGAATCGCTTGACAACCTTGGCAAGCAGGTTGAGGAAGAGGAAGCGATCGCTGTCATCGTCAAAAATGGCAGCCTTGGCGTTTCCACGCGAGGTGATGTGGTAGAGAGCTCCGGCAAATTCGATGCGCAAGGGTCTGGCCATGAGTGCAGGGTAGCAGAAAAAGCTTATAATTCAAGACCTGACCCCAAGTTAGATGGTGGCGCGGGCTATGCTCCCCGGACCAGGGGGCACCCGTAGCGGTGATTTTTTTGTCGTCAGTCATCAAGGGGAGTTTGTTGTTAAGGGCCTGGGCA
>RFIO01000346.1 GCA_003695205.1 Deltaproteobacteria bacterium | reverse complement strand
TCCATTTCGTGGACCAGTTCCTCGATCTCGGATTCGTCCACCGGCGCGTGATGGATCGGCGCCTTGTTCCAGTCCACGATCAGGTTTGCCAGCGCCTGCACGCTGACCAGCAGGATCGCGATCAGCACCATCGGCTTCAGTGTGGCCGGGATCGGCGGGTCGAAGGCGGTGCCGAAGGTTTCCCAGCGCAGCAGCTTGTCGCGCGCCTCTCCGTAGCCGCCCCAGATCATGGTGACCGTGAAAACCCAGATCAGTGCGGTCGAAATCACGTCCGATGCCTTCTGCATCCAGCGCGGCATCGCGTCATAAAGCAGATAGATGCGGATGTGGCTGCGCTGCTGCATGGCGTAGAGTCCGGCGAAGAGAAAGATGAACCCGGCCGTCCACAGCGACAGTTCGTTGGCCCACAGCGTCGGCCGCTCGAACACATAGCGCAGCACGACCTCGTACATCATCACACTGACCAGCATCACGATCAGCAGCATCGTCACCCGCGCCAGAAACAGGCTGATCCGGTCGAACCAGGACTGGATCGGCTCTTCCATGGCGGTGGCGCGCACCGTCCTGATCCCCATGACGAACCCCGCCACGATCAGCGCCAGGGCCAGCCAGTCGGCGGCGCCGGCGGGGCCGTGCAGCACCTTCAGCGCGTCCGACGCCCAGCCGAAACTGATGATGAATTTCGGAAAGTTCCAGATTACCCACGCGGCCCCGGCGATGAAGACGGCCGGCCACAAGATCTCCTTCAGCGGCAAGATGGCCCGCATCCTGACTGCTCCCCCTGTCCCTGGGCAGGGACGGCCCCGCGCATGGGGGCCGCCCGCTCCGTTATGTGCCGGTCAGGCCGGGTTATTCGGACACAAGGCCCAGTTGCTTGAGGAACGCCATGTGGCTGTCAACCAGCGCGCGGGCCTCGGGGGTCTTGTCGGCCCAGCCCTGCCAGGCGTCCTGCGCGGCCTTGCGGAAGGCGGCGCGGTCGGCCTCGGACCAGTTGTAGATCTTGACGCCCTTCTTTTCGAGCTCGGCCTTGGCCTGCAGGTTCTTGACCTCGAAGGTCAGCGCGGTCTGGAAGGCCAGCTTCTGCATCGCGGTGTCGATGATGCGCTTTTCCTGATCGCTCAGGCTGTTCCACTTGTCCAACCGGCAGGCCAGATGATCCGACGGCATCGAATGGAAGCCGGGGAAGTTGGCGTGCTTGGCGATGTCGTAAAGGCCCATCGACATGTTGTTGGCCAGGCTGGACGCATCCGCCCCGTCGATGATGCCGGTTTCCAG
>RFIO01000345.1 GCA_003695205.1 Deltaproteobacteria bacterium | reverse complement strand
CGAGCTCGACGCCGAGGCGAGCTTTGCCAGCAAGGTGCGCAGTGCCTTGTTGGAATTGCTGCCGAGCGGCCAGAGATCGGCCGAGGCGGTGGCCAAACGTCTGGCGGTGAGCAAGCGTACCCTGCAGCGCCGCCTCGCTGACGAGGCGACCACCTTCCAGATCGAACTCAACCAGGTGCGCGAACAGTTGGCGCGTCACTATCTTGCCAATACCGACCTGCCCGGCGCGCAGATCTCCTTCCTTCTCGGTTTTGAAGACCCCAATTCCTTTGTGAGAGCCTTCCACGCCTGGACCGGTCAGACCCCCGAGCGGCTGCGGGCGCAGCTGCACTGATCGTCAGTGGTAAATCTCCCGCCAATGGCCAATGTTAGCGCCAGAACGATCAGGCGGTCATCCTGGATTTCTCAGATCACCCGGTAGGTGCCGATGCGGTAGCGCCAGGGTCCGGCGAGGTCCCCCCTTGAGCGGCTAACCGAAATGGTGTGGATTCTTACACTCTTCGAGATGTTCCTCGAGCCAGTCGAGGAGTCGTTTCTGCACCGGTCGGTCGAGCTTGCGCAGTTGCTTTTCAGCGACGTCGCTGTTCTCAACCGTCCAGGCCAATTTCTTTCCTCAATTGCCGCAGCGGCTTGCTGCCGCGACTCTCCATTTTGGCCGCTTTGGCCAGTTCGAGCTCCTCATTGTCTTCGAGATAGCGCACGATCCAGTCGACCCACCCTTTCGCCTGCAGCTCTAGTTAGAAGGTAGACACGGATGGGCTCAGGTGACCTAGTTCACCTTTGCTTCGCCCTTGATACATCCAGAAAAAAGGCCCCCTTTGGTTGCAAAAGCCAAAGGGGGCCTCGTTTCTCATTGGTAGACATATCTTCCTGGCTGGCTCAATCAGGCCGTCACATTCATTTTTCCTCCAACGGCGAAAGCAATTCGAGAATATCATCGGCGCTGAGACGGCTTAGGAATTCTTGTTTTTCCTTGCCATAGACCCCTTCGGCCAACTGCTGTTTCCTCTCCTGCAGAGCGAGAATCTTCTCCTCGATGGTTCCTTTGGCGACCAGTTTGTAGACGAAGACCGGTTTCTCCTGGCCGATACGGTGGGCACGGTCGGTAGCCTGGTTT
>RFIO01000344.1 GCA_003695205.1 Deltaproteobacteria bacterium | reverse complement strand
TTCTCCGACCAGGGAATCGGCCACCACCGGCCGGTCATCGGCCCATTTCCAGCTCTGGTAGCGGGAAAAATCGGTCGTCGGGCTGTAATGGTGCTGGTAGTGCGGCTGGGTGGCACATCCGGCCGCGAAAAAGACCAGGATCAGGACAATCCACCTCATAACTCCCTCCTTCGATGCGTTCATGTTCATTTTAGCAGATACAGACCGGAGCCGAAGTCAGGATTCCGCCGCGCACTCCGTGTCACCTCCATCCTCCTCCCGCAGAGGCAGCCGCACCGGCTGACCCGGAATCAGCGTTACCGACTGGCAGTTGTGGCGGATGTCGAGACTTTTTCCATCCCGCAGCAGGTAGATGACCTCGTCATGGTCCATTTCGATGGTCAGCAGCTGCGTACGCACAGTCAGGTGGAAACGCAGCCGCCGGATTGCCGGAGGCAGGTGCGGTCGGAAGCTGATTTCTCCCTGTTCGTCGCGCATGCCGGCAAAGCCGTAGGCCATGACCATCCAGGTGCCCCCCATCGAGGCGATATGGCAGCCGTCGCGCACGTTGCCACCAACATCGGCCAGATCCATCAGGATGGCATAACGCGCGTAGTGCAGGGCCTTGTCCATCTCGCCGATCTCGGCGGCAACGATGCTCTGAATGCAGGCCGACAGGGACGAGTCGCCGGTGGTCAGGGGGTCGTAGTAATCGAAATTGCGACGTTTTTCCTCGTGACTGAATTCACTGCCGAGCAGAAACATGGCCAGCACGATATCGGCCTGCTTGATCACCTGGTGGCGGTAGATGACCAGCGGGTGGTGGTAGAGCAGCAGCGGAAACCTGTCCTTCGGGGTATTCGCCAGGTCCCAGACCTCGCGGTCGAGGAAATTGTCATCCTGGGGGTGGATGCCGGTCTCCTCGTCGTAGGGGATGTACATCCTGGCGGCAGCCTCGGCCCAGTCGGCAATTTCCGTTTCCGCCAGGCCGGTCTTGTGAACCAGGGTGGCATAGAAGTCGGGCGCCTCCTGACGCATGTGGGTCACCGTTTCGACGGCGTAGAGCAGGTTCATCTTCGCCATCAGGTTGGTGTAGGTGTTGTTGTTGACCACCGTGGTGTACTCATCCGGGCCGGTGACACCGTGAATACAGAACTGACCGTCCTGGCGCGGGTTGAAAAACCCGAGGTCGTACCAGAGCCGCGCCGTTTCCACCAGGATTTCCGCCCCCTCGTTGTAGAGCAGGGAGATGTCCCCGGTAGCCTGCACGTACTTTTTCAGCGCGTAGACGATGTCGGCGTTGATGTGGTACTGGGCGGTGCCGGCGGCATAGTAGGCCGAGGCCTCCTCGCCGTTGATGGTACGCCAGGGGAACAGGGCCCCCTTCTGGTTGACCTCGCGCGCCCGCTGGCGGGCCTTGTCGAGCATCGAGTGGCGGAACTTGAGCAGGTTGCGCGCCACGCGCGGCGCGGTGTAGGTGAGAAACGGCAGAACATAGATTTCCGTGTCCCAGAAGTAGTGCCCCTCGTAGGTCTGCCCCGTCAGCCCCTTGGCCGGGATGCCGGTCCCTTCGGCCCGGGCCGAG
>RFIO01000343.1 GCA_003695205.1 Deltaproteobacteria bacterium | reverse complement strand
GTGATGGACGGCTTTCGCCGAAATCCGGGCGCGGCCTGGCTCACCGGAGGCATGAACCTGGTCGACCAGAACGGCCGACAGCGACGTTATCTTCCCCCCTACAGGTACAGTTTCAGGCGGCTTGTTCGGTGCAATATCATTTTCCATCCGGCGACCTTTGTCCGGCTCGATACTTTCCGACGTCTTGGCATGTTTGACCGCGGACTGAAATTTGCCATGGATTATGATCTCTGGCTGCGTCTTGCCGAACAGACTGCCCCCGTCGTGCTGGACCGGCCGCTGGCAAGTTTCCGTGTTCACGCCGGCAGCCGGTCTATGACCAGGGCCGATTTGGCCTTTGCCGAGGAATTCCTTGTACGCAAGCGTTTTCTCCAGCGCCACCACAGGGCCCATTGGCCGCACAGCCTGGCCTATGGCGTGAGGAAGCTTTTCAATCGCAGGGCCGTGCGGTCCATGCTGGCCATGAATGGAGATTGACCTGGTAATGGCCCCGATTCTGAGCATTGTTATCCCCTGCTTCAACCTCGGAACCTACCTGCCCGAGGCTGTCGCTTCAGTGCGGGCACAGACCTTCAGGGATTTTGAACTGATCATCGTGGACGACGGCTCCGATGACCCGCAAACCCTGGCTGTCCTGGCGGACATGGAAGAGGGCGGGGCGAGGGTTCTTCGAACCGGCAATTGCGGGGTGGCAGCTGCCCGTAACCACGGGATAGCCTCTGCTTCCGGGCGCTATGTCCTGCCTCTGGATGCCGACGACCGGATTGCTCCCGATTATGCCGAGCGGGCCGTGGCACTGCTGGAAGAGGATGATCGTATCGGCATTGTCTACGGCGGGGTGCAGCTCTTCGGTGAGGTCAACCGGGAATGGGAACTGCCGGAGTTTTCCCTGCCCCACCAGCTCCTCGACAACCTCATCTACTCTGCCGGTTTTTTCAGGCGCGAAGACTGGCAGCGGGCCGGAGGCTATTCGTCCGATATGGACCTGGGCTGGGAGGACTGGGATTTCTGGCTGAGGCTGCTCTCACTCGGCCGCCAGGTGCGGCGGCTTCCCGGCATAACCTTTTACTACCGGATTCGCGCCAGGTCGCGTGAGAGATCGTTGACCCTCGTCCAAAAGGCCCGGCTCATGGCCAGGCTGGCGCTGCGCAATCCCCGGCTTTACCTGCGTTACCTGCCCCGACTGGTCTGGATTGTCTGCGCGGGCCAGCGTCGACGTCCGGGGCGTATCATGGTGTTGTCATGAAGCCAGGCAAAGAGCTGACAGTTATTACGCCCCGTCGTCGCTGGCTGGAACTTCGCCTCGCCGATATCTGGCGCTATCGCGATCTGGTTCTGCTTTTCGCCCGACGTGACTTTGTTACGGTCTACAAGCAGACGGTCCTCGGTCCTTTCTGGTTCGTGCTGCAACCGTTGGCTTCAACGGCCATTTTTACCGTGGTCTTCGGGTACATTGTCGGTGTAACCACCGGAGAGATTCCCAGGGCTCTTTTCTACCTGTCGGGAGTGGTGCTCTGGAACTTTTTTTCATCCTGCCTCACGCGCAGTTCAGACACCCTGGTGGCCAACGCCAGCCTGTTCGGCAAGGTCTACTTCCCCCGCTTGACCGTGCCTCTTTCCGTTGGTCTGGTCAATTCGCTGACGTTCCTGGTGCAGTTTGTCATTTTCGCCGGTTTCGCAGGCTACTTCGCCCTGCAGGGCGCGCCCCTCAGGATCAGCGCGCAGATCTGGACTCTGCCCCTGGTTGTTCTGCAGGTCGGCTGTCTCGGTCTGGCCAGCGGCATTCTTGTTTCGGCACTGACGACCAAATATCGTGACCTGGCGTTCATGACCGGTTTTGCCGTTCAACTGTGGATGTACGCGACCCCGATTGTCTATCCGCTGTCGCTGGTTCCCGAGGGCTGGCGGCCGGTCTATCTGCTCAATCCGATGGCGGTGGCGGTGGGCAGCTTCCGGGGCCTTTTCTGGGCAGGTGCCGCGCCCCCGGCCTTCTGGATCGGCGTGAGTTGGATAGAGACCCTTTTGTCCCTGGTTCTGGCCCTGGTTCTGTTCAACTGGGTCGAAAAGACTTTCGTGGATACGGTATGAATACCAGTTCTGT
>RFIO01000342.1 GCA_003695205.1 Deltaproteobacteria bacterium | reverse complement strand
GTGCTGGAAGAGGCTCTGCTGCTGGCGCGCCGCCTGAATCCGCAGGGGACCATCCTGCGCTCCAACCACGTCTCCAACGCCCTGCAGCTGGCCGGCAGCTACCCGAAGGACCGCGAAGCGGTCATCGCCCAGGCCGAACAGGCGCTGGTGCTGGCGCGCCGCCACAAAGACTGGTATCACAGCGTGCCCGCCTACGAGGAAGATGTCTTCTGATCCGTCTTGATCAGCGCAGGGTGCGGAAGCGGCCGTTTTCGACCCTGATGTAGAAGAGTGGGCGTTCGATGTCGCCGGTCGGCGTCATCCTCAGCGTCGCCTGCAGGCCGGGGAAGGGGCCAAGGTTCAGCAGCGCCTGCTTCAGCTGCTCCGGATTGGGCCCGCTTCGGTTGAGTCCTTCGAGCGCCATGAGCGTGGCATCGTAGGCGTGTACCGAGGCGAACCCGGGTTCCTGACCGAAGCGTGCGCGGTAATTTTGGACGAAATTCAGGTAGGCGGGCGAGCTCGAATTCCGGTCGATGGTGTTGTAGAAGGTCAGGTCCTCGACCGCGGAGCCGCCGTAGCTCAGCAGATCCTCTGTGCCGGTCCATTCCGTGGCGAAGGCGGGCTTCTGATAGCCCCGGGACCTTAACTGGTGCAGCACCATGGCCGAGTCCATGGCACCCGAGAGCAGCAACAGACCTTCGGCCTGCTGGCGGTTGATCGTTTCGGCCAGGCGGTAGAAGGGGACCGCGCTGCCCGAATGGTAGGTGACCGGCTGTTCCAGTTCGCCCCCCAGCGCGGTAAACGCTCGAGCGAAGGCCTGATAGAAAGCCTGCGTGTAGGCGGCGTTGGTCTCGTCGATGAAGACCGACAGGCGACGGAGGCCCTCGTGTTTGACCAGCCGGTCGGCGAACAGTTCGGCATTCTGTCGGGTCGACGGGTAGATGCGCAGGAACCAGTCGTCCAGGCCGTCCAGCTTTTCTGTCGCGATGGTCGGTCCGATGGTCACCAGGCGCAGGCGGTCGATCTCCGGTTTGATCACCGTGGCCATCTGGCTGAGCATGGGACCGATCAGGACGGCGATACCCGCATGACCGAGATCCCGGACCGCCTTGATCGCCCGGTCGGCACTGGCGCCGTTGTCGCGTACCAGCAGCTCGATCTTACGGCCATGCAGGCCGCCACGCCTGTTGACCTCCTCGACCGCCAGCAGGGCGCCGTTGCGCCCGGCCAGGCCAAGATCGGCATAACGGCCGGTCAGGGCCGCCAGAAAGCCGACGCGCACCGGTTCCTTCTCCGTGCAGGAGGCTGTGAGCAACATGATCGGCATTGCAAGAATCAGTACCCAGAAGCGCGGCATGGCGGTATCTCCTGATCTCCTCTCAATCCCTCATCGGTTGGTGACCTGAATTCATTAACATGCTTTTTCGTTTTTTCAGAAGGGAAAAAGGACCGGTATCAGCACAGTGGCGATGATCCAGATGACCAGGTTCAGGGGCAGGCCGACCCGGATGTAGTCAGCGAACCGGTAGCCACCCGGCCCCATGACCAGGGCGTTGGACTGGTGGCTGATCGGCGTGAGGAAGCTGGCCGAGGCGGCGACGGCGACCGCCATGTAGAAGGGTTCCGGGGCCACTTCCAGGTGCTGGGAGGTCTCAAAGGCGATGGGAGCGATCAGCACGGCGGTCGCCGCGTTGCTCATCACCGCTGTGAGCAGGAAGGTGAGCAGAAACAGGCCGGCCAGAACGGTCCAGGGACCGAAGCTGCCCAGCAGCTCGAGCAGCTGCTCCGCCAGCAGCCGGGCCGCGCCGCTGCGTTCCATGGCGATACCGAGGGGGAGGGTGCCGGCGATCAGGACGATGATTGACCAGTCGATCGCCTCGTAGGCATCCTTGATGTTCAGGCAGCGCAGCAGCACCATGAGCAGCGCTCCGGTCGGCGCGGCGATCATGATGGGGAACAGGCCGGTGCTGGCGGCCGCGATGACCCCGAGCAGGATCAGGATGGCGACCGGCCCGCGTCTGGGCCTGAAGGGAACCCGGTCTACGTCGCCCAGCAGCAGGAAGCCATGATCCCGGCCGAGGTGGACGGCCCGGTCGCGGGTCCCCTGCAGCAGCAGCACGTCACCGAAGCGCAGGGCGACGTGGTCGACCTTGCGGATGACCGGGGCTCCCTTGCGCCAGATGGCGAGCACCGTCAGTCCGTGCGTGTCGGCGAACCGAACGTCTCGCAGGGTTTTGCCGACCATCTCCGAGGTCGGTGTCAGGGCCGCCTCGACCACCACGACCTCGTCCTTCTTGCTAATGCCCATCAGGGGGTGTTCGGCCTCCTGCACCAGGGCGATTCCCTTTTTTTCCCGCACCTTGAGGATGCCGCTCGGGTCCCCCTCGAGAAAGAGGACATCGCCGGCGCGCAGCTTGCGGTTGCGGTGCGGATGCGGATACTTGACCGATCCCCGGAACAGGGCACGCACCTTCAGGCCGAAATCGCGCTCGATGCCGCTTGCGGCGATGGTTTTGTTTGCCAGCGGGGAGTCCTCCAGGATCGCCACTTCGCTGATGTAGTTTTTTACCTGATAGGCCTCGGTCAGGGTCCCCCCCTTGCGGTCCGGCAGCAGTCGACGCCCGGCCAGCAGCATGAAGAGGATGCCGCCTGTCAGCAGAATGAGACCGAGGGGAGAGAAGGTGAACATGCCGAACCCCCGGCCGGTGTGTTCGTGCATCAGTTCGTTGACCAGGATGTTGGGCGGGGTGCCGATCAGGGTACAGACCCCGCCGAGCAGGGATCCGAAGGCGAGCGGCATCAGCAGCTTGGAGGGGCTGAGCCGGCCCTTGTGGGCCACGGCGGTCACCAGCGGCATGAGCATGGCGGTGGCGCCGATGTTGTTGATGAAGGCCGAAAAAAGGCCGCTGGCGACCATGATGGCGGCGATCATCCGGGTTTCGGAGTCACCGGCGAAGCGCAGCAGCTTTTCGCCCAGGGGGCCGAGGGCGCCGGTGTGGGTCAATCCGGCTGAAAGAACGAACATGGCTGCGACGGTGATGACCGCCGGGTTGGCAAAACCGGAAAAGGCATCTTCGGGGGAGACCAGCCCGCAGAGGGCGACTGCGAGCAGGACCATCAGGCTGACCAGATCCATGCGGATCCATTCAGTGGCATAAAGAAGAATGGCACCGGCCAGAATGATGAGTACCAGGGTGATGTCCATGTCGCCTCGGAGGTCGTTTACCGCAATTTTAATGCAAGTTGGCCTTTTCACAAGGGTTGTGCTGGTCCAATGCCTGGCTTTCTGTTACTAAAGGTGTAAGTCGCCATGTCATGAAAGGGAGGTTTTTCATGCGTTCTATCCTCTGTCTGGCCGTACTGCTCCTGCTGGCCGGTCCGGCTCAGGCCCTGGAGGGACATCCGGAGGCCTTGATGACCGGCAAGGCGCCGGTGGCGCCCGTACCGCCGTCAAGACTGGAGCGCGTCGCCGACTGGCTGCAGGCCGGCGGCTTTGGCCTGTACCGTCAGAATTACGCCATTTTCAGCCGCGGCGAAGACGCGACCGGAGAGGAGCACACCGAGCTGAAGTTCCAGCTCAGTTTCCGCCAGGGGCTTGGAGGATCGGGGCTCTACGCCGCCTATACCCAGGTCAGTTTCTGGCGCATTTTCGACGGCCCCGGGTCGCGCCCGTTTCGCGAAACCAACTACTCGCCGGAACTCTTTTGGCGGGTACCGGCCCGCTGGCTGCCGGATGAAAAGACCGTTGTCGACCTCGGCCTGTTCCAGCACCAGTCGAACGGCCTTGCCGAACCGACCTCACGCAGCTGGGACCGCAGTTATCTGCGGCTGTTTCGCGATTTCGGCCGCTTTGAGGCTGAAATCAAGCTCTGGCACCGATGGAAGGAGAAGGCCAAACGTTTTCCCACCGACCCGGCCGGGGATGAAAATCCCGATATCCTCGACTATTACGGCCACGGAGAATTGCGACTGGGGGTCGATCTCGATTTTGTGCTGGCACGCGCCATGGTGCGCCACAATTTCGCCACCGACCGGGGGGCGGTTCAGGTCGACCTGAGCCTGCCCATCGGCACCAGCAATATCGCTTTGTATGTCCAG
>RFIO01000341.1 GCA_003695205.1 Deltaproteobacteria bacterium | reverse complement strand
TCGCCCGGCACGTCCAGTTTGCTCGGCTCGGCGCCGGTGGTGATAATGACCGCCCGGGCGCGCACTTCGCGATCATCGACAGTGAGGATGCGTTCGTCTCCCTCGACCCGCAGGCCGGTCACCTCCCCGGTGGTGGTCTCCAGGCCGAATTCGGAGCAGTGCTCCTGGAAGCGCATCATCAGGTCAGGACCGTCGATGCCGCCGGGAAAGCCGGGATAGTTCTCCACCTTGGTGGTGGTCATCACCTGGCCGCCCATGATCATTCGTTCTATCAGCAGGGTTTTCAGTTTGGCGCGGGAGCTGTACAGACCGGCGGTCAGGCCGGCCGGCCCGCCACCGATGATAACAATGTCGTAAAGGGCATCACTCATGGTGGGAATTTTCTCCTTGAAATGGTGTCGGTCCGGCGCGCAAGGATAGCACAGCCTGTCGAACAAAAGAAACCGCCCGGCCGGCAGTCGGATATTGACGCCGGAGCGGGCGGGCGGTAGCCTTGGTGACCATGAAAAAGTTGCGTCGATTTCTGCTCTGGAGCCTGGTCTTTCTTGTGCTGCTGGCGGCCTGCGACCAGGTGCTGGTGCGCCTGCCCGCCGGCGACGGCGCCCTGGCGGTGGTGCAGCAATTCTATGTCGATTTTCGCAGTCGCCTGTTCGGGGTGATCACCGGCGAGGCTCCCCGGTCCATCGAGCAGGTGATCGAAAAGGCGGCGAAGCCTCCGGCCGCTCCGGCGAAGGGACCATCAGCCGTGCCGGCTGGCCCCCGCTACCTCTACGTCGATGCTGACGGTAACCTTCAGTTCGCCGAATCTCTCCAGGAAATCCCCGCCGCCTTCCGCTCGTCGGCCCAGAAACTCCAGGAATAGCTGCCGACCCTCAGTCGAGCCGACCGTAGATTTCGGGTCGCCGGTCGTTGAAGCAGGGGATCTGCTCACGGAAGGCGTGCATCTTTGCCAGATCGAAATCGGCACTGATGACGGTGTCGGTCTCACCCCCCTCGGCCAGGACATCCCCCCAGGGATCGATCAGCAGGCTCATGCCGAAAAAGTCGAGCTTGCCCTGAATGCCGCAGCAGTTGCAGGCGGC
>RFIO01000340.1 GCA_003695205.1 Deltaproteobacteria bacterium | reverse complement strand
GCACATCCTGCTGGCCCGTCAGGTCGGCGTGCCCGCCATGGTCGTGTTCCTGAACAAGGCCGACATGGTTGACGACGAGGAGCTGATGGAGCTGGTCGAACTCGAGGTTCGCGAGCTGCTCTCCAGCTACGATTTCCCCGGCGACGACATTCCGATCGTGGCCGGCAGTGCCCTGGCCGCCCTGGAGGGCCGCGATGACGAGATCGGACGGGACAAGGTCCTGGAGCTGATGGATCATGTCGACAGCTACATCCCCGAGCCCGAGCGCGCCATCGACAAGGCTTTCCTGATGCCGGTCGAGGACGTCTTCTCGATCTCCGGTCGTGGTACCGTTGCCACCGGTCGTGTCGAGAGCGGCATCGTGAAGGTCGGCGAGGAAGTCGAGATCGTCGGCATCAAGGAGACCACCAAGACGGTCGTCACCGGTGTCGAGATGTTCCGCAAGCTGCTGGATCAGGGCCAGGCCGGCGACAACATCGGCGTGCTGCTGCGCGGTGTCAAGCGTGAGGAGATCGAGCGTGGCCAGGTTCTGGCGGCTCCCGGCAGCATCACTCCGCACACCAAGTTCAAGGCCGAGGCCTACATCCTGACCAAGGAAGAGGGTGGCCGCCACACGCCGTTCTTCAAGGGCTATCGTCCGCAGTTCTACTTCCGGACGACGGACGTTACTGGCGTTGTGACCCTGCCCGAGGGCGTTGAGATGGTCATGCCTGGCGACAACATCGCCATGGAAGTGGAGCTGATCACCCCGATCGCGATGGACAAGGAGCTTCGCTTCGCCATCCGTGAAGGCGGCCGCACCGTCGGCGCCGGCGTCGTCAGCGACATCATCGAGTAACAGCAAGCAGCCTCAACCTGTAGCAGGGCCCCTCCCCGAGCGGGGAGGGGCCTGAGGGTTTTGTATCATGCGGGATATCGTCACTCTTGCCTGCACCGAGTGCAAGCAGCGCAACTACACGACTACCAAGAACAAGAAGACCACTCCCGACCGGCTGGAGTTCAAGAAGTACTGCCGCTTCTGCCGCAAGCACACGCCGCATCGGGAGACCAAATAAGGGCCTGTTGTAATCAGGATGCAGGCCAGTAGCACAATTGGCTAGTGCACCGGTCTCCAAAACCGGGGGTTGGGGGTTCGAGTCCCTCCTGGCCTGCCAGTTCATCCTGTTCGGATTGATTTTTCTCTCCAGCGTCGGGGGATACAGCGAGTGATCGGGAAAACCACAGAGTTTCTCGGCAACGTCAAAGCCGAGCTGAAGAAGGTGACCTGGCCGACCCGCAAGGATACCTACGGGTCGACCATTGTCGTCATCGTTCTGGTGCTGATGGTGGCGGTCTTCCTCTGGGCGGTCGATTCCGCCCTGTCGACCGTTATCCGGATGCTGCTCAACTAGGGGGCGTGCCGTGACCATGAAGTGGTATGGAGTTCACACCTACTCCGGGTACGAGAACAAGGTCAAGGCAAACCTCGAGGAGCGGATCCGCTCCATGGGTGCCGAAGATCTGTTCGGCGAGATCCTCATCCCGTCGGAGACCGTGGTTGAGCTGAAGAACGGCGAGCGCAAGACCTCCTCGCGCAAGTTCTTCCCAGGCTACATCCTGGTCCAGATGGAGATGAACAACGAAACCTGGCATATCGTCAAGGGGACGCCCAAGGTGACCGGTTTTGTGGGCGGTGCCACCAGCCCTCCGCCGATCCCGGACGAGGAGGTCGCCAAGATCACCAGCCGGATGGAGGAAGGGGTGGAGCACCCCAAGCCGAAGGTCGAGTTCGAGGTCGGCGAGACCGTGCGCGTTGTCGACGGGCCGTTCCTCAACTTCACCGGTGTTGTCGAGGACGTCAAGCCCGACAAGGGCAAGCTCAAGGTTATGGTCAGTATCTTCGGCCGGGTTACCCCGGTCGAGCTCGAATTCATACAGGTAGAAAAAACCAGCTGAGGCTGGCCGAGATAGCAATCGAGAAGGAGTCATCCCATGGCCAAGAAGGTTATTGGACAGATCAAGCTGCAGATTCCCGCCGGACAGGCGAACCCGTCGCCGCCGGTCGGCCCGGCGCTCGGCCAGCACGGCGTCAACATCATGGAATTCT
>RFIO01000339.1 GCA_003695205.1 Deltaproteobacteria bacterium | reverse complement strand
TCTACTCGCTTCCCGAAGGAAGCTTTCGCGTTCGACTTGCATGTGTTAAGCATGCCGCCAGCGTTCGTTCTGAGCCAGGATCAAACTCTCCAGTTGATATACTGTTAAGTTGATTCTGTTCGGTTTGACGTTTTACCCGCAAACCATCTCAAGCGTCTGCTATTCAGTTTTCAAAGACCAAGTCAACCTTGCGTCCCGCCACCAACGCTGTCCGTCAGCGGCGAAGATTGAAGTTAGCGAAATCGGCCCAAACTGTCAAGAACTTTTTGATCTTTTTCGAACCGTTTTCACCGTGCCCGAGTCGGCCCGATCGGCCGTGCCTCGTGGCGACGGGTTGTGATTTATAGTCGAATGAAGCGGGGCTGTCAACACCCTTTTCGCAACTTTTTTCACCCCTGAAAAAAGGGTCGGCGAATCAACCGTTTCAGGCCGGCTTCACCCGGGCGAAACGGCGCTTGCCCACCTGCAGGATCAGCTCGCCGTCAAGGCTCACTTCCAGGTCGGCGTCGGTGACCTTCTCGCCATTGAGGCGCACGCCCCCCTGGCGCACCATGCGCCGTGCCTCGCCGTTGGACGCGACCAGGCCCGCGTCGGTCAGCAGGCGACAGATCCAGACAGGCCCATCAGCACTGAGGAGAACCTCGGGAATGTCGTCGGGGATTTCCTTCTGCTTGAACTGCTGGATGAAATCCTGCGCCGCCTGGCGCGCCGCATCCTCGCCATGAAAGCGGGCAACGAGTTCATGCGCCAGCGCCTTTTTCGCCTCCATGGGGTGCATTCCCCCCTCTTCACCGGCCACCCCCTTGCGCACCTTCTCCAGGGTCGTCAGGTCGACATCGGAGAGCAACTCGTAGTAGCGAACCATCAGCTCATCGGAGATGCTCATGGTCTTGCCATAGATCTCCTTCGGCGGCTCGGTGATGCCGATGTAGTTGCCGAGCGACTTGCTCATCTTGTTGACGCCGTCAAGCCCTTCGAGCAGCGGCATGGTCAGAACCGTCTGGGGCCGCTGGCCGACCTGCTTCTGCAATTCGCGCCCGACCAGCAGATTGAACTTCTGGTCAGTGCCCCCCAGCTCTACATCGGCCTCGAGCGCGACCGAGTCATATCCCTGCACCAGGGGATAGAGGAACTCATGGATGGCGATCGGCTGCTGGCCGGTGAAACGCTTGTGAAAGTCATCCCGTTCCAGCATGCGCGCCACCGTGTAGCGCGACGCCAGGGTGATCATCTCCGAAGAGGTCATCGCCCCCATCCAGGTCGAGTTGAAGGCGATTTCGGTTTTCCCGGGGTCGAGAATCTTGAAAACCTGCTCCCGGTAGGTCTCGGCGTTTTCCAGCACCTGCTCGCGCGTGAGCGGCTTGCGGGTTTCGTTCTTGCCGGTCGGATCGCCGATCATGCCGGTAAAGTCACCGATCAGAAAAATGACCTGGTGTCCCAGGTCCTGAAACTGCTTCAGCTTCTGGATCAGCACCGTGTGGCCGACGTGGAGATCGGGGGCCGTGGGGTCGAAGCCGGCCTTGATGCGCAATGGCCTGCCGGTTTTGACCGATTCGGCCAACTTCTCCTCGAGTTCGCTTTCGACCAGGATTTCGACCGCACCGCGGCGGATAACCGCCATCTGCTCACTGACTGACAACATGCAACAACCTCTTGCCTGTGCTGGCGGGCAGCCGGTTCAGCCCGGCTCGCCCGGTTCCTGAATAATGGTAACCGCCCTGGCCTGCCCACTGGCCTCGTCGATATCACAGACGAGGCCGTTGAGCCAGGGATCCTTTTTGGCAACGTCGAACTTGACCGGCCTCTGGGTCAGGAACTTTTCGAGGGCCAGTTCCTTGTGGATGCCGATGACCGAATCGCGCGCGCCGGTCATGCCGGCATCGGTCTGGTAGGCGGTACCACCGGGCAGAACCCGGGCATCGGCGGTCGGCACATGGGTGTGGGTTCCGACCACAAGGGAGACGCGGCCGTCGAGGTAATGGCCCATGGCTACCTTCTCGCTGGTCGCCTCGGCGTGAAAGTCGACCAGGATGACCGGCGTCTGGCGCCGCAGTTCCGCAACGATGGCATCGGCCGCCCGGAAGGGACAGTCGAGCTGGCTCATGAAGACACGGCCTTCAAGATTGATCACCCCGACCGGAATGCCGGCGGCGGTTTCGAACAGTCCCCAGCCACGCCCCGGCGCCTCCCCCGGATAGTTGGCCGGGCGCAAAACTTTCGGCAGGTCGCCCAGGACCGGCACCACGTCCTTCTTGTCCCAGACATGATTGCCGGTTGTGACAACGTCGACGCCGGCATCGTGCAGCTCGCGCACCACATCCCGGGTCAGACCGAACCCGGAGGCGGCGTTCTCGCCGTTGGCGACCACAAGGTCGATACCGTGACGGTCGATCAGGCGCGGCAACAGCTTGTCAAGCAGACGCCGTCCGACCCGACCGACGACATCACCCACAAATAAAATCTTCATACAACAAGGGCCTTCCAGACTGGAAGGCCCGTCTCCTTCCTACTTGGCGTATTCGACCGCCCTGGTTTCGCGAATGACGTTGACCTTGATCTGGCCCGGGTAGGTCATCTCGTCCTCGATCTTCTTGGCGATGTCGCGCGCCAGCACAGTCGCCTGAGCATCGGTGACCTCCTCGCTGGCGACCATGACGCGGATCTCGCGCCCGGCCTGGATGGCGTAGCAGCTGTTGCAGCCGGGGAAACTGGTACCGATGCGCTCCAGGTCCTGCAGGCGCTTGACGTAGGTCTCAAGCATCTCGCGCCGGGCGCCCGGCCGGGCACCGGACAGGGCGTCGGCCGCCTGGACCAGCACGGCCAGGATGGTCGAGGGCTTCTCATCCTCGTGATGCGCCGCCAGGGCGTGGACGATCTTGGGCGACTCGCCGTACTTGCGCGCCAGGTCGGCGCCGATGACCGCGTGCGAACCCTCGATTTCGTGATCGACCGCCTTGCCGATATCGTGCAGCAGGCCGGCGCGCTTGGCCTGCTTGACGTTCAGGCCGAGTTCGGCAGCCATGATGCCGCACAGAAAGGCGACCTCG
>RFIO01000338.1 GCA_003695205.1 Deltaproteobacteria bacterium | reverse complement strand
GGTCAGGCCGATCATGCGGATACGGGGCTATTCCGATTTGATGAACAGCAGGTAGATGACGATGCCGATGATGACGACGCCGCCGCCGATAAAGACCAGCAGGGTCGGGTTGCCGGCGCTGTCAAGCTCTGTACCCCTCTCCAGGGTGTAGGAGAGCAGCCAGACAAACCCGGCCAGCCCGCCGACGATGCCGAGAAAGCCGTACCAGCGTTTGAACAGGCAGACGGCGGCGACAACGGCCACGACCCCCAGGAAGGCCGGGTTGTGGACCAGTTCGGCGAGCTTGAGCTCGTTGAGCCACTGGATCAGTCTGTCGGTCTGCAGGTTCTGCAGCAGTTCGAGCAGTTTGTCCATCGATATCCCTCCGCGAAGCCTGGTCCGGCATCGGCCACTGGCCTTTTTTTCATCAGGATACGCCATGTTATAGCATCGTTCTGCTCCTCGCAAGTGAAAGGGGGCGGGATGACGGTTGCGAAGCTTGACATTTGACTTCCCCTTCTCTAGCATCGGAAGGTCAATCTAACTGTCCAAGGTTTCGATGTTTTTTGAGGTGACATGCCCCACAGGCCGATAGGCATATTCGATTCAGGTATTGGCGGGCTGACGGTTCTTTCGGCCGCCCGGCGGCGTCTGCCCGCCGAATCCTTCGTCTATCTCGGGGATACCGCCCGGGTTCCCTATGGCACCAAGGGGCCTGAAACCGTGCTGCGCTACGCAGTCCAGGCCGCGTCCTTTCTGGTGGAGCAAGGGGTCAAGATGCTGGTGGTCGCCTGCAATACCGCCGCCAGCGTCGCGCTGCCCGAACTGGCCCGGCGCTTCCGCCTGCCGGTGGTCGGGGTGATCGAGCCGGGGGCGGACCAGGCCTGTCGGTTGACCCGCAGCGGTACGGTGGGCGTGATCGGCACCGAGGGGACCGTCGCCAGTCGGGCCTATGACCGGGCGATCCTGCGGCGCCGGCCGCGGGCCAGGGTGCTCAGTGTGCCCTGTCCCCTGTTCGTGCCGCTGGCCGAGGAGGGTTGGGGCGAGCATCCCGTGGCGGAAATCTGTGCCCGGGAGTATCTTGCTCCCCTGATCGAGGCGAAGATCGACACCCTGGTGCTGGGATGTACCCACTACCCACTGCTCAAGCCGGTTCTGCAACGCCTCGTCGGTCCGGAGGTGCGGCTGGTCGATTCCGCTGAGGCGACCGCCGAGGTGATGGCCTCCATGCTCGCGGCTGACGACGCCGAGTTTGCCGGGGATCGGCGCGGGGATGTGGTTTTTCATGTCACCGATCTTCCCGAAAGGTTCCGTCGGGTCGGGAGGCCGTTTTTCGGTGCTGAGCTCGACCAGGTGGAGACGGCCGACCTCGCCACGGTAGCGGGTCGCTATTCGGCCCGTGCAGGGAGAGGTCTGCGATGAGGCGCCTCTGGCCGGTTCTGTTGCTGGCCGGCGTGCTGGCGGCCGCGGCCGGGCTCTGGAGCCACCGGGCCTTGCAGCCGACCGAGGCACCATTGGCTCAGGCACCAACTGAACCGCAGCCGGCCCCCGAGGAGCGTGATGTTCTGCTCTACTTCGTCGCCGCCGACGGGTTGGCCCTCGACTCGGTTTCCGGGCAGGTTGCCGGCTGCAACGAGGATGTTGACTGCATGCGCGGTCTTCTCGCCCTGCTGGCGGCCGGGCCACCGGCCGGGCGTGATGACCTGGCGCCGGTCCTGCCTGCCGGCACGCGCGTGCTGGAGGTCGGGCTCGACGAGGACATGGCCGTGGTCGATTTCAGCCGGGAACTGGTTGCGGCCCACCCGGGCGGCAGTCGTGCCGAACTGCTGACCGCTTATGCCGTCGCAGATACCCTGGCGGTCAATTTTCCCTGGCTGCGCCAGGTTCGCATCAAGGTTGAAGGCAACCCCGTCGATACGCTCAAGGGGCATGTCGACCTGCGTCTGCCGATCACGCCCGATTTTCGCCTGGTTCGGCGCGCGGCCCGGTCGTTCGAGGACGCACCGGGTGATGGCGGGACCGGCGAAGCGGACGGCCGCTGAGACGAGGGAGCCGCAGAGGACAGCGGCCTCCCGTTAATAAAACAGGCCCCGGACCGCAGGCCTGGCGGACACGGGAGACCGGGGAGGGCGCAGAGCGCGCCCCTATGACGGACAGGAAATCATGGTAGTCGGTTTCAATCACAATTTTCGTTACCGGGACCGGGTGTTCCACATCCAGACCGAGGACGGCGGCGTTCGTTCGCCCCACATCACCACCCTGGTCTACTGCGGCGGGACCATTCTGGCCTCCAAAAAGACCTCCTATGCCGATATCACCCGGGTGAGTAATCTCGAGCAGGTCGTTGAAGACCTGATGAAGGAGCAGCACAAGGAGATGCTGCGCCGCCTTCGGGACGGCGATTTCGATGACAAAATCGATGCCATGATCGGCGGTGCCGGCCCCGCATCCCCTTCGCCGGCTCCCGGGCCGGCAGTCGAACCGGAGGCGAAACCCGCTCCGAAGCCCGAACCGCGGCGGCCGGTGACTCCGGTGCGGACCCGGCCGGTCGCGTCGCCCGCCCGGCAGCCGGCCAGGACGCCGCAGCCACCGGCATCGGCCCCTGTCCCAGAGCCGACTCCCGCGCCGAAGCCGAAGGCCCCCGAACCACGGCCCGAGCCGCAAAAAGAGCCTGAGGTCCCGGCCCTGGACGACATCATTCTTTCCTACCTGGTGGGCGATGACGACAAGTAGAGGCATCCTGACGCCAGGGGGGGAGGGCGTTCCGGCCGTGCCTGCCCCGTTCACCCCTGATGCGCCTGTTCCGTCGGCTCCGGCCGGCATCCGTCCGGAGGCGTGGCGGTCGTGATCTTCCAGTCCCTGGTTGCCCGCGTCATACTGCTCAATATTCTGCTGGTGTCGATCGTCATCGGCGCCTTCACCATGTTCCATATCCGGCGCGAAGAAGAACACCTGATCAACTCGACCCGCCGCAGCGCGCACCTGCTGCTGACCACGGTTGAAAAGGCGATCTTCAACTCCATGCGGGTCGGCAACAGCTACGACGTCCAGAACATTCTCGAAATGGTCGGTCGCAGCCACAGTGTTGCCACCGTGCGCATTTTTCATCCCGACGGCACCATCCTGAAATCCTCCCGCCCGACAGAGATCGGTCGGCGGCTGCGCAGCTTCGACCTCACCCTGTACCAGAACAACCGGGTCGAGGGTGTCTTCAAGGTCGACGGCAAGGATGTGCTCGGGCTGGTGCGGCCGATCGTCACCGACGAACAGTGCTTTCTCTGCCACGGCGAAGGGCGCAAGGTGGTCGGTGTTCTCGATCTCAACTTCTCCCTCGAGCAGATGACCGACCAGATCTGGGAATCCTACCAGTCGTTCATGCTGCACATGGTGGTGACCATCCTGATTCTGTCGGGCGGCATTTCCTTTCTGCTGCTGCGCTTCGTTCGCCGTCCCATGGAGGAGATGGCCGACAAGATGGCCCTGGTGGAGCAGGGCGACCTTTCCGTCCGGCTGGAGCCGCGTTACGCGGACGAGATGGGCAGCCTGATTCGCAGTTTCAACTCGATGGTCGACAAGCTGCAGCGCGCCCGAGAGGAGCTCGAGGAGGTCCATTACCGGCAGATGCAGCGGGCTGACCGACTCGCCTCGGTCGGCGAGATGGCCACAGGTCTGGCCCACGAGATCAAGAATCCGCTGGCGGGAATCAGCGGCGCCATTTCGGTGCTGGCGCAGGATTTTCCCGAAGACGACCCCCGGCGCGAGGTTGTCGACCAGGTGCTCGAACAGATCGCCCGGCTCAACAAGACGGTAACCGACCTGCTCTATTTCGGGCGGCCCGGCAAACCGGAGATGACCTGGGTCGATATCAACAACCTGATCAAGGAAACCCTCTTCTTTATTTCCCAGCACCCCGAGGCGCGCAACATCCACCGGGTCAAGGAGCTGGCCCGCGAGCTGCCTCCTGCCCTGGTCGACGCCAAGCAGATTCAGCAGGTGCTGTTCAACATCATCATCAATGCCATCCAGGCGATGGAGGAGGGCGGCACCCTGACGGTGCACAGCTCGGTGAAGACCGGCCCTCGGGGCCGGGAGCTGATCCACGTCGAGATCCGCGACACAGGACCCGGCATCGCTCCGGATATGCTCGATCGTATCTTCACCCCCTTCCACACCACCAAGAATCAGGGGACCGGCCTGGGGCTGGCGATCTGCAAGCAGCTGGTTGAACAGCATGGCGGCACCATCGGGGTTGAAAGCGAAGTTGGCGAAGGAACAGTTTTCACTATAGAATTGCCGGTACACTTCCGACCTGAAATTGAAGCGCAAGCGAAAGAGGAGACAGGTGGCTAAAAACAGGATACTCGTTGTCGATGACGAACAGCTGATTCGCTGGTCGCTGGAGCAGAACCTCAGCAAGCAGGGTTACGAGGTCGCCACGGCCGCCTCCGGCGAGGACGCCCTGCGTGCCATCCAGCAGGACGCTCCCGACCTGGTTCTGCTCGATATCCAGCTGCCGGGTATGAATGGCCTTGAGGTGCTGGAAAAGATCAAGGAGCAGGATGAGGATATCATCGTCATCATGGTGACAGCCCTCGGCGTGCTTGAAACCGCGGTCAAGGCGATGCGCCTCGGGGCTTTTGACTACATCAACAAGCCCTTCAACCTCGACGAGCTGGCCATTGTCATCAGGAAGGCCTTCGAGACCAAGGATCTCAAGCGCGAAGTTGCGCACCTTCGCTCCGAGCAGTCGAGCAAGTACGGCCTTGAGAACATCATCGGCGTCAGCAAGCACATCGAAAACGTCAAGGCGATGATCCGCAAAATCGCCCAGTCAGATGCCAGCACGGTGCTGATCCAGGGGGAAAGCGGCACAGGCAAGGAGCTGGTCGCCAAGGCGATCCATTACGAAAGTGCCCGCGTCGAAAAGCCGTTTATGGCCATCAACTGCGCCGCCGTGCCAGAAACCCTGCTCGAATCGGAACTGATGGGGCACGAGAAGGGCTCCTTTACCGACGCCAAGAGCCAGAAGAAGGGCCTGTTCGAACTGGCCGACGGCGGGACCATCTTTCTCGACGAGATCGGCGACATGGAGATGGGCATGCAGGCAAAGCTTCTGCGTGTCCTCGAGGAGCGACGTTTCCGGCGTATCGGCGGCACCCGCGATATCGCGGTCGACGTGCGCATCGTCTCGGCCACCAACAAGGACCTGCTCAAGGCGATCGAGGAGAAGACCTTCCGCAACGACCTCTACTACCGCATCCAGGTCATTCCCATCTTTCTGCCACCGCTGCGCGAGCGTCGGGAGGATATCATGCCCCTGGTCGAACACTTCATCGCCCACTTCAACCGGGAGTTCGGCAAGAGCGTCAAGGGCGTTTCCAGGATGGCGGAGAAGTTCCTGCTCGAATATTCCTGGCCCGGCAATACCCGCGAACTGAAGAACGTTATTGAGCGCGCCATCATCCTGGAAAGCGACGAAACGCTTTTGCTCGAGCACCTGCCGCAGGAGATCGTCTCGAAAACCACCAGCGTCGCCAGCGGCCCCATCGGTTTCCAGTTGCCGCCGGAGGGAATCGATATCGAGGATGTCGAACGGGAGCTGATCCGCCAGGCCCTGGAGCTGTCCGAGGGGAACCAGTCCAAGGCGGCCAAAAAGCTCAATCTCGGTATCGATGCCTTCCGCTACCGGATGAAGAAGTTCGGTTTTCTTTGACACCTGAATCAGTGGGTTTGTGCCGGCTGAAGAGTGTAAGTGCTTGGCCTGAATGCGTTTAAAAAAATCTAAGGCGCACCCTTAGGTTCGCCGGTGATTTTTGAGAAGCGCAGACAGGTCAATGACTTGCGCTATGCGCCGGTAACAAGCTCACTGATTCATGTGACAGCCATTCGGCGAATCAACAGACGCAAAAAGGCGACCCGACGCGGTCGCCTTTTTGCGTTTTTCAATGACCGGATGAGGGCCTGTTTCCTGGGGGGGGGAGGGAGGTGTTCCGGCCTTCTTTGAGCCCGGTTCTGCTTCCGCCTTGACCGTCCCTGTGGTGACCGTTTATGGGCGTTGGTACCTCTGTTGCATGTACTCAGGGTGGCAAAAAAACGTCGTTTTTGAAAAGACGAATAATTTCAGGGGCTAACAACGTTGTCCGTCGGTTGCAGGAGGCCTTCCATGAATGGATTGCTTAAAGTCATTTGCCTGTTTGTGGTCATATCGCTGAGTACGCTCGGTCTGTCGGCCGGGGCTGCTCGTGCGGCCATGCCTAGCGTGGACTATCTCGAGACCTTCGGGATAGGCGCCGGGATGGGTGGACCCGGGGCGATTGACCTGGATGACAATGGCAATCTCTTTGTCGCCGACCGCACGGCCGGTGTCGTCAAGTTCAGCAAGCTCGGCACGGTCGAAGGTCAGTTTCAGGGCGTCAAGGCGTCCGGTACCGGCCTGGCTGTCAGCCCAGACGGCGGCAAGCTGTTCGTGGCGGTTGATGCCGATGGCGATTTCCAGAGCGAGCAGGTGGCCATTCTTGACGGCGCCAGCGGCGCGCTGCTTGGCTCTCTCGGTCAGGGGAGCGGCGAGTTCGCCAATGCCGGCGAGATCGATCTCGACAGTAACGGCCTGGTCTACGTTCTCGATTCCTCGGCCAGGGTCGTGAAGATCTTTGATGGCGCCGGTGCGGCTGCCGGGTCTTTCTCGGTCGAGGTTGCCGGTCAGCTCTGCGCCCTTTCCGCCATGGCCGTCAATCCCGCTGCCGACGAAGTCTTTGTTGCCGATACCGCAACTCCTGCCTCTGTGCGCGTCTACAGTGCAAACGGCGCCCTGCTGGCAACCTACGCTGCTGCCTCCGATTTCGGTTCCGCCATGGTCTCCTTCCGCGGCATCGCCTTTGACGGCCAGGGCCGCGGCTACTTCATTGACAATGTCTCCGCCAAAATTGCCGTTCTTGATTTTGCCGGCATTACCGCTCCGGCAAAGGCTGCCGTGCTGGGCGCGATCGATCTGGGCGCCCTGGTGCAGGGTGCGACTCAGCCGCAGGATGCCGTGGTTGACGGTCTGAGCCGGCTCTTCGTTTCCGGCAGCTACGCCGACGGTCCGTCCGTTGCCGTTCTTGGCGTCGGCAACTATCAGATTCCGGCCGCCAACAATGCCCCCGGCGCTCCGTCCGTGGTGGCACCGATGAGCGGCACCGTGGTCGCCTCGGCCCAGCCGACCCTGCAGTTCGGCGCCGCCAGCGACGCCGACAATGACCCGCTGACCTACGATGTGACCGTGGCCTGCGCCGGGCAGACCGTCGACAGCGTCACCGGTCTTCGCGTCCTGAGCTATCAGGTCGCCAGCGCCCTGCCCGAAAATGCCCAGTGTGTCTGGAGCGTCAAGGCCTTCGACGGTGCCGATTACTCCTCCGAAGCGACCGCCAGCTTCTATGTCAATGCCGTGAACGAAGCGCCGGCCGCTCCGACTCTGCAGTCGCCAGCCGACCAGGCCAATGCCCTCGGTGATACCGCGCTGGTCTGGAGCGGTTCGGTTGATCCCGATCCCAACGACACGGTCAGCTATCTGCTGACAGTACTTGATGCCAGCGGAAACCTTGTGGCAGAAGAGGCCGCCGATTCAGGCGTGACCCTCAGCCAGACAACCGCCTACGCCTCCCTGGTGCCCGGTGCCAGCTACAGCTGGAGCGTCGCCGCCGTAGACAGCACCGGCCTTGAAGCCGCCAGCGCCGCCAATGCCTTCGTCTTTGCCGAATCGGGCCTGGTTATCGACAGCAACGTTCCGGGGGCCGATGTCTATGTGGGTGGCAATCCCGGCTATCTCGGCACCAAAGTCGGCCAGACTCCCTACGTGATGCTCGGTGCCGCCGATGGCGACTACCAGGTCGCCGTGGTTCACAAAGGTTTTGAGCCGGCCTTCGGCATGGTCAGTGTGCAGGCGGGCGGATCGGCCCATTTCTTCGCTGACCTGTACCCGGCCCTTGACCCGGTCGGGCATTTTCTGCGCAAAGGCGGGCTCGCGGCCGAGTCCGGCAGCGGCTACGCCGATATCAAGGTCGCTGGCACCCCGATGCCCTGGCTCGCCGACATCGACAGTGACGGTCTGCTCGACCTGGTTGTCGGCAAGGCCGGCCCCAAGGTGGTCTATTTCCCTGGTCTGCAGGTTGTAGAGCCGGGCGGCAAGCTGCGGTTTGGTGCTCGCCAGGTGCTGGCCGACCTTGGACAGCGTGAGGTGGCGCCCTGCGTGGCTGACTGGAACAACGACGGCCTGCAGGACCTGGTCTATGGCGCCGAGGACGGCCTGGTGCGCCTGGTCCTCAATGTTGGCACGGCAAACCAGCCTGCGTTTGATGCTGCTGGCGCCGTGGCGCTGCAGGCCGGTGGTATTGCGATTTCGGCCGGCGGCCATTCGGCCCCCGTGGTGAGCGACTGGAACGGTGATGGTCTCAAGGATCTGCTGGTCGGCGGCGATTCCGGCCGGGTGGATCTCTACCTCAATGTCGGAACCGATGATGCCCCGGTTCTGCAGGCTGCCGGCAGCCTGTTCGCTGCCGCCAAGCCGAAGCGGGTTGTCCCCTTCGTGACCGATTGGGATGCCGACGGCGATCTCGACCTGATGCTGTCCAAGAACGGCAAGGTGTTCGTTCAGGCTAACGAGGCTGGCGTGCTCGCGGCCCCGAGCCGGGTTGCCGTACTTGCTGGCAACAGGAAGAAGGCTGCGCTGTTTCAGACCGGTGGCGGACTGTTCGTCATGGACAGTGACAACCGCAAGGGCAAGGATTTTCTCGCCGCCGACAGCAAAGGCGTGCTGATGCAGGTCAAGGCGCGCGGCAGCGAGCCGGTGACGGCGTTCTTCGATGTTCTGGTTCAGAAACTCGACCAGATTGCCGATATGGTCAGCAGTGACCCGACCCTGCTGGCCAAGGTTGACCAGGCGCGTGGCGCCGCCGGCAATGGTGACGTTGATGGCGTGGCCACATCGGTGGACAGCCTGCGCACCGCCCAGGGACTGCCTGCCGATGCCGCGATCGTCTGTGACGAACTGATCGGCATGATGCCCTGAGCCGGATAGAGACCCAACTTTAATTCGCAATAGAAGAAGGTGCTGTTATGAGACTTTTTGCTCCGATCCTGGTCGCCGCTTTCATGGTGGTATCTGTCGCCGGAACCGCGCTGGCGGTGAAAGGCCCTCAGGCGGTCGAGTTCACCATTCACAACCTGTCTGCCAACATGGGTGGCAACCCGCAGATGACGTTCGACAACCAGTACACCACCAACGAGGAAGAGATCTGCATCTTCTGTCACACCCCGCACGGCGGCACCCTTGACGGCCCCCTGTGGAACCGGCAGATTCCGGCCGCGGGCAGCTTTACCCATTACAACAGCGCTACCTTGACCGCTGCCGCCGGTAACGGCGCGCGTCCGGTTTCGAAGGAGTCGCTGTTGTGCCTGAGCTGCCATGACGGCAGTATCGCCACCAACCGCATTATCAACACCAACAACAGCAACCCGACCGGCCAGCCCGAGAACCAGATGCAGGGGGCGGGAATCGCGGTTGATATTGTTTCCGGGTTTGGTGCTCCCAGTGCCCGAATCGGTGAGAGCGCCAGCAACGTCAATGGCACCGGTGATCTCTCGGATGACCATCCGATCTCCTTCAGCTATTTCGATGCCTATACCGAAGAATCGACCCAGCCCGGTGGCGGTGGCCTGCGTGCCCCCGGCGCTCCGGAACTGGCCGATGTCCGCTTCTTCGGCGCAGGCGCTGTCGCGGGCGGCATGCGGGTCGAATGTTCCTCCTGCCATGATCCGCACGTGGCCTACGATACCTACTTCGAAACCTGGTACGGTCCGATTCCGGGCGGCATTTCCGCCGACCCGTCCTACGCGCCGTTCCTGATCACGCCCAATACCGGCAGCGCCCTGTGCCTGGCCTGCCACGTTAAATAGGACCTGACAAAGCGGTGTTGCAGTCAAGACATGACGTTTTGATGGATAGACAAGAGGAGCGAGTAATGAGGAGCGGATTTCTGAAGAGCATTCTGGTGCTGGCTCTGGTGCTGGTGGCGATTCCAGCCGTGGTCCAGGCGCGCGCAGTGCACTACTTCCCCTGTGACGACTGTCACCGGGCCGGCGCCGACCCCCTGAGCGTGACGACCAACCTCTGCCTCGACTGTCACAACACGACTTCGGGCAGCAAGATGCTCAACGACTCGACCATGGCTTCGGCCACCGGACGCTTCCAGCCGGGCGACGCTTCCAACGCCTTTGGCAACAATCCGGCACCCGGCCTGCAGACCTCGCACAACTGGGCCGCTCCTGATACCAATCCGGCTGCCGGCGCGGGTGCTCCGTCCGAGCGCTATTTCTATGGCCGCCAGGGCTTTTCCACCGGTATGGTTGCCTGCTCCCGCTGCCATGACCCTCATGGGGACAACGTGCAGAATCCCCAGCTCCTCAAGTTGCCGCCGAGCCGCGGCTACACTGCCGAGGATATGTGCCTCGACTGCCATTCAAGCTGGAACATCAGCAACCACGGCCAGGAATCCCATCCGCTCAACGTTGACCTGGCCACAGCCGCCGGCAACGAACCGACCAAGTACAACGCCACCCCTGACAACAGCGGCGGCAATGGCAACGTGACCCTTGTCAACGGCAAGGTTTCCTGCTCCTCCTGCCATGGTGTGCACTGGGTCGACTCCGACGCCAGCACTCCCGATGTGCAGGGCAGTGTCGGCGCCGGTGACGGCAAGCTCCTCAAGCATGACGGTGCCGCCAACGAAACCATGAGCTCCTCGATCTGCACCACCTGTCACAAGTACTCCGGCCACGCGCCGAACAGCCAGCAGCTCGGCTGCCTGGTCTGCCACAGTGGTCATAACTACGATCCCAACGGCAATCCCAATATTTTCCTGCTGCGCAAGCAGGTGACCGTCGATACCACTGCCATCAAGGCGGGCGGGTCGGCCAATGATGTTGTCACCCTCGACTACACCACCTATCCGCCGTTGCCCAACTACGACAACGGCGGCGGCAACGGCAGCCTCTGCCTCTCCTGTCACGACCTTCCCATCGGACATGACCCGGCAGCGGTCTGTGCCGACTGTCATGCCCACGACAACCAGCAGGGCTCCTTCGGTGCCGGCTGCGGTTCCTGCCACGGCTATGCCCCGTCGGAAAATGCCCCCGGCGACACCACCCCGGGTGGTTACGCCAAATCGACCCAGACTGGCAACGATTACAGCGCCTCGGGCGTGTTCAAGGATGAATCAGCGACCCCGCACGCTGCCCACGCCAACGGTGGCACCGGTTACAGCTTCGGCTGCCAGAACTGCCACGGCGACGGTTCAGGCCAGCTCGGTTCGGCTGACCATGACGCCGGCAGCTTCCAGCAGGTGCTCGACAAGGGCGTTGGCACCCTGCCGGCTCTGACCACCAACGGCGGGGCTCTGACCCCGAACTATGCCACCGCCGGCAATGGTACCTGTTCGGCCGTCTACTGCCACTCCAACGGCGCGCCGCGCGGCGGCACCACCCAGACCGTCAGCGTGACCTGGGCCGGCCAGGCCGGCAGCATCATCGGGCAGCCGGGCGAGTGCCAGCAGTGTCACGGCAACGATTCGGCCACCATGGGCACCAAGGGCAACACCGCGACCCACAGTGCCCACTTGAGCCGGTTCAGCTGCAACGTCTGCCACAGGGACACCGCCGCCAGCGCCACCGCCCTGGCCGCTGGCGCGACTACCGGCGCTCACGTTAACGGCGCCAAGGATGTGGTCTTCGACGACACCTACAATCTCGGTGCCGCCACATTGGGTACCGGCACCTACACCAGCGCGCCCGGCACCTGCGCCGTCTATTGCCACTCCAACGGCAAGGGAACCAACGCCACGCCTGACTGGGATGTCGCTGGCTCCGGCGCCTGCGGCACCTGCCATCAGGTCAACGCCTCTGGCGATACCGGCGCGGCCCTGTCCGGCGCCCACGCCAAACATGTCTTTGACGCGGCCGGTCCGCAACTCAACTGCTCCGATTGCCACGGAGCCGGCGCCGATACCGGCAGCCACTCCGGTCATATCAACGGCGGTATCGATGCTCCGGCCCAGACAGCCTGCAACACCTGCCACGGCGCCAACAGCGGCGGTACCGGCTACGATGCCGAGCCGGTCTGGACCGATGCCAATTCGGTTTCCTGCGAAACCTGTCACCTCGGCCTGCAGGCGGTGGTCAATGGCAAAACCGCCCCGGCCAAGGATGCCTTCGTCGCAAGCGGTCACGGCAGCGTTGCCAGCTTCAACACCGCCCATCCCGAAAGCTGCGCCGCCTGTCACGACACCAGCGGCGGCAAGCACTTTGATGGAATCACCGGTGATCCACAGCTGACTGGTGGGGCGACGGCAGGTGATGCCTTCTGCCAGACCTGTCACACTACCAAAACGGTCCATTACGCCAACAGCGCCAATGCCGGTGGTACAAGTACCGACGCCAATTCCTGCGCCTATTGCCACGAGCCGCACGGCGAAGGGGTCGGTGCAGGTTTCGACGCGATGGTTCTTTCCAGTGTTGGCCCGGCCGGGAATAAAGCGCCTACTACGG
>RFIO01000046.1 GCA_003695205.1 Deltaproteobacteria bacterium | reverse complement strand
GGTTGATGATGTGGAACACCGCGCCCATCGCCGCCGCCTTGGTGCCGAAGCCCAGCAGCATGGTGATCAGTCCCAGATGGCTGACCGTGGAAAAGGCCAGCAGCGCCTTGAGGTCGTCCTTGAACAGCGCGATCACCGCGCCGAGTACCATGGTCACAAGGCCCGTGGTCGCCACGATGTAGAACCAGGCATCGGTTCCAGCCATCACCGGCCACAGCCGCGCCATCAGGAAAAGCCCGGCCTTCACCATCGTTGCAGAATGCAGATAAGCCGAAACCGGAGTCGGTGCCGCCATTGCATGCGGCAGCCAGAAATGGAACGGGAACTGCGCGGATTTGGCGAAACAACCCAGCAGGATAAGGACCAGCGCCGGCAGATACAGCGGCGAGGACTGGATTGCCTCTCGGTTCTGCAGGATGTCACTCAGGTCATGGCTGCCTACGATATGGCCCAGGATCAGCATGCCGGCGATCATCGCCAGGCCCCCGCCGCCGGTCACGGTCAGCGCCATCCGGGCGCCCTGCCGGCCTTCGGGCAAATGCTTCCAATAGCCGATCAGCAGGAAGGACGACAGCGAGGTCAGTTCCCAGAACACCAGCAGCAGCAGCACGTTGTCCGACAGCACGATCCCCACCATGGCGCCCTGGAACAGCAACAGAAAGCTGAAGAACTGGCCCATGCGCGCGTCTTTCGACAGGTAGAACCGGGCATAGAGAATGATCAGCAGCCCGATCGACAGGATCAGCCCGGCAAAGAGAAAACCCAGACCGTCGAGAAAGAAATTTGCGTTCAGCCCCAGCCTCGGCATCCAGTCGAACCGGGCGGTGACCGTTTCGCCGCGCATGACCGCCGGGGCGTTCAGTAACAGGCCGATCAGCGCGATCAGCGTGACCGACAGCGCCGACATGGTAGCGGCCTTGCGTCCGGCGCGGATCAGCAGCGCCGGAAAGACCGCTCCAAGGAAGGGCAGGGCGGCGATCAGGAACAGGGACACGGAAATGTTCTCCAGTCTGTACAGGCCGAAAGGTCAATCTTTGCGTAAGGATATTTTCCGGACTGTCCAGACCAG
>RFIO01000337.1 GCA_003695205.1 Deltaproteobacteria bacterium | reverse complement strand
GTCATGGGCTTTTCGCGTTGGGCTTTCAGGTCTGGTCAGGCCTGGTCTGATTTGTCGTCGTCTTTTTTCTCATTCTCGTCGATGCGCTTGAGCTCTTCGGGCTCGTCGCCATCGTCGTTCATTCCTTTTTTGAAGTTGCGGATGCCTTTGCCGAGCGCGCCGCCCACCTGGGGCAGCTTGCCGGCACCGAAGATCACCAGAACGATGACGAGAATAATGATCAGTTCCTGGGTGCCGAGTCCGAACATGGATCTCCTCCTGGGATGGAATCGAACCTGTTTATACCCCGGTGGCGGGAAAAAGACAACAAACTGTTGCTGTTGATGGCGTTTACGACTGGTTGGTCGGCGGTCGGCGCACGGTGACCTGTGCCAGGTCGGTGAGGGTGAGCCCCATCTTGCCCTTCAATTCCAGGCTGGCGGCCCATTCGATTTCAGTGGGCTCGTCCGGGGTGTGCCACTGGAATTGCAGGCACATGGCTTTTTCCGTCTCGGCGAGGTCGACAGGAGCCGAAAATTCGTAGTCGCGACCGCGGTAGCTGCCCGTGCCGCGCAGGTGGAGTGTCCCTTTCAGCCGATCCCCCCTGACGTTGTTGATGCGCAGCCGCAGTTCACAGATGGTTTGGGTAAAGGCCGTCGCGGGCGCGATCAGGAAGACGATATTGTTGGGGTTGGGCAGGCGTCCGCATTCGGCACAGTCGATGCGCCGACTGGTGTTGACAATGCGTTTGCTGGCCAGGGCGCCGCGCAGGTATTCGGCCGGAGATATGCCCGGGGTATGATCGTTCCGGTCGCTCATTGCACTGTAAGTCCGTTACTGACAAGGGGCCCCGGCACGGCCGGGGCCCCAATCATGTTTTTCAGTTGGTCAGTGGGTACGGGCCCACTCCGGGTTGTCCATCGGGTCGCCCTGGTAGCCGAGCTGTTTCCAGGGCATGCGGCCCTTGTCGCCGTGACAGTCGAGGCACTGGAGCGCCATCTCTTTGGGGGCAACCTGGTGGTCAATGCGCCACCACATTTCGGTCGGAGCGAAACCGTATTTGCCGCTGTAGGGCAGCCCGGTCGATTTCATACCGATTTCAGCCGCCGAGGCCCAGTCAAAAGTGGTCCAGAAGCCGTCTTTGCCATAGACGTGTGCGGTGACGAAGATGTCGTTTTCTGTGTCGTAAATCTGTTTGCCGGTGTGGACCTTGAACGGGTGAATCTTGGCTTTGGGGTCGTTTTTGTCACCCAGAGGCCAGGCCAGTTTGGTTGGTTTGGCCGGATCGATCTTTTCCCCGCGAAGGTAGACACCAGCCTTGCCGTTGAACCAGGCATAGGTCGGGACAACATTCTTCTTGTAGGTCAGGGTGCCCATGGTCTTGCGGTATTTGACGCCTTTTTCCGGAGACAGGGAGACTTCGCCGCCGGCGGTTGACCAGTCCCAATCCATCTGGGTGGGGATTTCGCGGGCAAAGGCCGGGATGTGGCAAGTCTGGCAGGATACCGTGTCGGTATGCCGGTTCAGTCGGCTCTCCTGGTGCGGAGCAGCATCATGACACTGGGTGCAATCGAATACACCTTTGCCGTCAGGGGAGGTCGCCATGTTGGCGCCGGGAACCTTGTGGTTTTCCGTGGCATGGCATTCCTGGCAGGCGAAATCGAGACCGTCCGGCGACATGTGGATGTCAGTGGTTCTTTCGGGGAATTCCATCGAGGAATCGAGGTCACCATGCTTGACCGCGTCCCCGCCACCGCCGAAGAAATGGCAGGCCCCGCAGTTGTAGCGATTCGGTTTGCCGACATTCTGGGCAACGTGCAGGATGTCGACTTCCTTGCGAATTTCGCCGGAATTATCGCCATCCTTATGGTAGTGGCCGGTTGTATCGTGGCAGACCAGGCAGTCGACGTTGGTCGGATCGGAAAAATCGAAGGTTTCATCCGCCCAGCCATAACCTATATGGCATTCACTGCAGTGGACCCGGTTGGTTGGGGTCGAGGTACAGAAGTTGTTGATGGCGTTGATCTTGCCCAGGGAAACCTTTTTCCCATCGATAACCTGCTCGCGCTGCCAGGTCCAATGGGGGGTTGCCATGATGTGCCTGGCTTCTTCTTCGTGGCACTTGAGGCAGACTTTCGTCACTTCCTTGCCGCTTTTGAAAGGTCCTTTGATAAAGCCGTGAGATGCTTTTTCGCTGGCCATGCCGGTCCCTGCAAGGGCCAGAAAAAGCAGCAGGGCCAGCAGTACTGTCAATGCTTGTTTCATGGGTGGACTCATCCTTTCCTATGAATAGTTCGAAAATATCGATATATGGATGCTTTTGCGCTGAAAAGGGGGGGAGAGCGGTGCTCCCCCCTTTGGTGTTGCCTGTCAGAACTTGATGGTCAGAGACGCGTAGCCGTCCCAGGCGGTGTCGACCACGGGCAGCATGGAGTAAGCCTTGCCGTCCAGCACGTCATCCACCTTGACCGGTTTGCCCACAGGCGAGCCGCTGCCGGTGTACTCGTAGTCGTAATAGAGACCGCCGACCTTGATGAACATGTTCGGGTTGACGTCAAAGATGTAGTAGGCCTCGCCGACGTGACCACGGGTGGCCAGCTTGCTGCCGAGCATGTCGTCCTGGGCCTGGGTGAAGGGGGTCCAGTACTTGGAACCGTAGTTGTACTCGACGCCGAACTTGCCCATGGGGGCGGGGATCTGTACGCCGACATAGACGCCGTAGCCGTCCTGGGCATCGTCGTTCTCGGCCCGGACCGGGACCAGGATGATTTCGCTGCCGTCGGCACTCAGGGCCGGCTCGAAGATGGCGTCGGTGGCCATGCCGCCGAACAGTCCGGCCTTGCCGTTGGGGCGCAGCTGGGTCCAGCCGAAGGAGCCGAAGTACTTCAGGCCGCTCTCTTCCTCACGCTGGAAGCCGAGGCCGCCGAGCAGCATATCGCCGATGACCGTGCTGGGCTGATAGCGGGTGACGAAGTTGAAACCCGGGAACTTCTGCTGGTCCTTGTAGAGGGTCGGGGCAAAGATGCCGACCAGC
>RFIO01000336.1 GCA_003695205.1 Deltaproteobacteria bacterium | reverse complement strand
CCCGTCGGGAGAGCGCTCGACCAGGCCCGCCAGCGCCCCGGCATCGTCCAGGTCGTACCACCGGCCGACCTCCAGGTAGCGCAGCCCGGCCTGTTCGACCCGATGCCGGGTGAGATCAAGTACCCGTTCGCTGCTCCAGGGAATGTCCGCAAACATCTGCGGGCAGGGTCGGCGCCAGCCGACCAGAACATAGCCGCCGTCATCGGCCGGAATGGTGACGGCGTCATTCTCCTCCAGGCCGGCCATAGCCTGTTCGACCAGCTCCAGGGGCAGGTCGGGGCTGTCGGTTCCGACCAGTGCGGCGCTGCGGGCACCGGCCAGCAGCAGGGTCTCCAGGGCGCGTCCCATGCGCGCACCCAGGTCCCCTTCCCCCTGCGGCAGCCGGGGCAGCGCGGGAAACCGTTCGGCGAACCAGAGCGGATCGCCCTCGAAAAAGAGCACCACCGGCCAAGCGGCGGTCCGCAACCGCGCCAGGGTCTCCTGCAGGCAGACCTCGTAGAAGGCGGCCGCCTGCGCGAAGGTCAGGGGCGGGCAGAGCCGGGTCTTGACCCGGCCGGCGACCGGCTGCTTGGCGAACACTCCCAGTACCTGTGATCCTGTCACAGCGGTGGGAAGTTTGTGCCCGGGCGCCGACTTGTCCACCGTTTCCACAGGGTTATCCACATCAGGCGCCGGCATCGGGCCAGCAGACCTGGGCGTAGGCCGAATGGTTGTGGATCGACTCGAAGTTTTCGCACTCGACCTGGAACCAGGTGACGCGCTGGTCGGCGCGCAGGCGCACGGTCGCCTCGCGCACGATGTCCTCGACGAACATCGGGTTGGCGTAGGCCTGTTCGGTGACCGCCTTCTCGTCCTCCCGTTTGAGCAGGGCATAGACCGGGGCGCTGGCGCACTGCTCCACCAGTTCGATCAGTTCCTCGATCCAGACATGTTCCCGGTAGCGCACCGTGACGCAGACGTTGCTGCGCTGGTTGTGGGCGCCGGCCTCGCTGATCTCCCGCGAACAGGGGCACAGGGAGGTGACCGGCACATTGACTTCGAGAACGAAATCGAAGTCGTCGGCCAGGCTGGCGGCCATGCGGCACTGATACTCCATCAGCGCCCGGGCGCCTGATACCGGCGCGGCCTTTTCGACGAAGTAGGGAAAATCGAGCTCGAGGTGGGCACGTCCCGACTCCAGCCGGGACTTCATCTCGGCGAGCACCTCCTCGAGCCGGTCGACGGAAACGGCACCGTGGTAGCGGTTGAGGATCTCGATGAACCGGCTCATGTGGGTCCCCTTGAAGTGCTCGGGCAGGTCGACGTACATGTTGACCCGGGCGACGGTGTGCTGCCACTGCCGCTGGCGGTCCTGTACCACCACCGGATAGCGCAGCCCCTTGACCCCGACCTTGTCGATGGCGACCCGGCGGGCGTCAGGCGACTTCTGCAGATCGGGCATGCTCATGAGTCGCTCCCTCCCGTAACATATTCGACCGGGTCGCCGGCACCGGCTTCGGCGAACCCCTTCAGGCGCAGCTGGCAGGAGTCGCACCGGCCGCAGGCCCGTCCGCTGGGGTCGGGATCGTAGCAGGAGTGGGTCAGGCCGTAGTCAACGCCCAGCCCCAGGCCGCGGCGGATGATGTCGGCCTTGCTCAGGTGCAGCAACGGCGCGTGAATCCGGTAGCGGCCCTGCCCCTCGACGGCGGCGGCGGTCGCCAGGTTGGCCAGCTGCTCCCAGGCCTTTATGTACTCCGGGCGGCAGTCGGGATAGCCGGAATAGTCCAGGGCGTTGACACCGATGTAGATATCGAAGGCGCCAAGCACCTCGGCCCAGGCCAGGGCGAAGGAGAGAAAGATGGTATTGCGGGCCGGCACGTAGGTCACCGGGATGACATCATCGATCGGCCGGTCCTTGGGGACCTCGATGTCGGCGGTCAGGGCGCTGCCCCCGAAGGCACGCAGGTCGATATCGACGATGCGATGTTCGGCGGCACCGACCAGGGGAGCATAGCGGCTTGCCTTGTCGAGTTCGACCGTGTGGCGCTGGCCGTAGCGGAAACTGAGCGCGTACGGCTCGAATCCCTCGCTGCGGGCAATGGCCAGGCAGGTGGTCGAATCGAGCCCCCCGCTGTAGAGAACAACAGCTTTTTTCTTCATCGGTAAATCCTGATCATCGGCTTGGGGCTAAGGGGCAAAGGACACCTCCGGCCCCTTGTCAATGTACCTCGTAGAAGGAGCCGGTGGCCAGCCGGTGCACCTTCATCAGGTTGGTGGTGCCTGGAGCGGAGACCGGGCTGCCCATGGTGATGACAACGACATCGCCGCGCTCCATGAGGCCGGCATCGAGCACCGCCTGCTCGACCGCGTCGATCTGGGCCTCGGTATTTCCCTCGATATCGACCCGCAGCGAGCGGACACCGTGGAAAAGCGCCAGCCGGCGCCGGGCCCGCTGGGACGGAGTCACGGCATAGACCGGCACCCTCGGCCGGTACTTGGAGACCAGGGCCGCGGTCTTGCCGGTCTGGGTGAAGGCGAGCACCGCCTTCGCCTCCAGGCTTTCCGCCACCCGGCAGGCCGCCTGGGCGATCGCCTCTGGCAGGGACCGCCAGCCGGAAACTTCGGGCAGCGGCTCGAACACCTTCCGGCTCAGATGCGGGTCCGATTCGACGTCGAGGGCGATCCGGGCCATCATCGCCACCGCCTCGACCGGATAGCGGCCGGAAGCGGTTTCGGCCGAGAGCATGACCGCGTCGGTACCGTCAAGGATGGCGTTGGCGACATCGGAGGTCTCGGCGCGCGTCGGCCGCGGGCTGCCGACCATGCTCTCGAGCATCTGGGTGGCGGTGATCACCGGTTTGCCGGCCCGGTTGCACTGGCGGACGATGCGCTTCTGGATCAGCGGTACCTTCTCCGGGTCAAGCTCAACGCCGAGGTCGCCCCGGGCAACCATGATGCCGTCGGCAGCTTCGAGGATGGCGTCGAAATGATCGACGGCCTCCGGTTTTTCGATCTTGGCAATGATGCCCGGGCCGTCGCTACCGACCAGGCCTTTCAGCTCCAGAACCTCCTCGGCCCGGCGCACGAAGGAAAGAGCGACGTAATCGACCCCGTGCTCGAGACAGAAGTCGAGATCCTGGCGGTCCTTTTCGGTCAGGGCCGGAACCGAGACCGCCACACCCGGCAGGTTGATACCCTTGCGGCTTTTCAGCAGGCCGCCAATCAGCACCCGGCAGCCAACCCGGGGCGGTTCGACCGTCTCGACCACCAGCTCCAGCAGGCCGTCGTCGAGCAGCAGCCGGTCGCCGACCTGAACGTCGTCCAGCAGACCGGCATAGCCGGTCGGGATCAGATTGTCGCGCCCGACCACGTCTTCGGTGGTGAGCCAGACCCGTTCGTCGCGAAAGAGCTGCATGCCCTCTCCCTCGATCTGCCCGACACGGATCTTCGGGCCCTGCAGGTCGCCGAGAATGGCTACGGCACGCTGTCGCCGGCGCGACAGTTCACGGATGCGCTCAATGATCAGTGCCTTTTCGGCCGCATCTCCGTGGGAAAAGTTGAGACGGAAGACATCGGCGCCGGCGCGCATCAGCTCCAGCAGGGTCTCGGCGTCGCTGCACGACGGCCCGATGGTGGCGACGATCTTGGTATGGCGAAACGGTTCGTTCATGACTCGGCCCAGATGATGCGAAGGTCGACCCGGACAGGTTGTCCGCGAACCCCGACTATAGCACAGTCGCGGGTCGCGGCAACCGCAAAGAGGTTGCCGCCTGACGAGGCCGCGTGCTATAAGTGACAGGTTTTTCGGCAAAAATTCTACCACTCGTCTGGATTCATGCTGCGTCGTATTGTCACCGCCATCGGTCTGATTTGCCTCAGCGGCCTGCTGCTCGCCAGTATCGGACTGGTGATCGCCTACCTGGTGGTCTCCAGCTCCCTGCCCAAGGTCGATACTCTTGCCGACTACCGCCCACCGGTCATCACCCGCATCCTCGCCGATGACGGCAGCGTCCTTGCGGAACTGTTCAAGGAAAGGCGCGTGGTGGTTCCGGTCGAGCGCATGCCGGAAAACCTGATCAACGCCTTCGTCGCCGCCGAAGATGCCAAGTTCTTCCAGCATCGCGGCATCGACCTGGCTTCGATTCTGCGCGCCGCCATCAAGAACATCCAGGCCGGCGGCATCGTCCAGGGGGGCAGCACCATAACCCAGCAGGTCGCCAAGAGCCTGCTGCTGACCCCCGAAAAGAAATTCTCCCGCAAATTCAAGGAGGCGATCCTCGCCTGGCGCATGGAGCAGAAACTCTCCAAGAAGGAGATTCTCTCCATCTACCTGAACCAGATCTACCTCGGCCACGGGGCCCACGGTGTCCAGGCTGCCGCCGAGAACTACTTCGACAAGAATGTTGAAGACTTGACCCTGGCCGAATGCGCCCTGCTCGCCGGCCTGCCGCAGGCGCCGAGCCGCTATTCACCCTATCGGCATTTCGACCGGGCGCGCGACCGCCAGCGCTACGTGCTGCGGCGCATGGTGGAGAACGGCTTCATCACCGAGGAGGAGGCTGAAAAAGCCAGGGCCGAGGAACTTGTCATTCTCGCCCGCTCACGCCAGACCCTGCCGGAAGCGGCCTACTTCACCGAGCAGGTGCGCCGCGACCTGATCGCCACCTACGGCAAGGACGTTGTCTACACCCAGGGCCTGACGGTCGAGACCTCGCTGAATCTCCGGATGCAGCACGCCGCCCATCTCGCCGTGCAAAAGAACCTGCGCGACTACGACAAGCGCCACGGCTACCGCGGGCCGCGGCGCATTCTGACCGAAGCCGACCAACAGGAGTTCCTGGCCGGACAGACTGAATCTTTGCGCGAACATCCGCCGAAACCGGGCGATATTTTACCGGCGGTCCTCACCGGATGGAACGACCAGGCCTGGGTCGTCGCTATAGGCGACCGGCGCGGACTGATCGCACGCAAGGATGCCGCCTGGGCCGAACCCTGCAGACTCATGACCCGGGAGGCCTATCTGAAAACCCCCGAGGAGGCCTGGGGTGAAACCACCCCGGTTCCGGTCGGGTCGGTCCTGGAGGTGATGGTGGGCAAGGTACGCCCGGACGGCAGTTTCGAGCTGCGCCTGGAGCAGACCCCCGAAGTCCAGGGGGCCCTGGTGGCCATCGATCCTCAAAGCGGCCGCATTCGCGCCATGGTCGGCGGTTACGATTTCGGCCAGAGCCAGTTCAATCGCACCATCCAGAGCCGGCGCCTGCCGGGGTCGGCCATGAAGCCACTCATCTATGCCGCTGCCCTGGACCGAGGCTACACCCCGGCAACGATGATTCTCGACACGCCAATCATCTATCAGGAGACCCGGGACGACGGCCGGCAGTCGGAGTGGAAACCGCGCAACTACGGCAAGAAATTCTATGGCCCGACCTCGCTGCGCACAGGTCTGGCCAAGTCGCGCAATATCATTACCATCAAGATTCTCGAAGACATCGGCGTCAACTACGCCGCCAACTACGCCCGTCGTCTCGGCATTGAATCGCCCATCGAGCGCGACCTGACCCTGGCCCTCGGCTCGACCGCCGTCACCCCGCTGGAGCTGGCCAAGGTCTACTGCGTCTTCGCCAATGGCGGCATCAAGGTTTCGCCAACCTACATCAACCGTATCCTCGACCGCGACGGCAACATCATAGCCTCATCCGACCCGGCCGACTTCCCCAACGGCCCCGGGGAGGGGCAGCGCCTGCTGCAGCAGAAGCGCGAGCGGGTTATTTCGCCGGAAACCGCCTACCTGGTCACCAACCTGATGGAGAGCGTGGTTCAGCACGGTACCGGCTGGCGCGCCAGGGCTCTCGGCCGGCCGGTGGCGGGCAAAACCGGCACCACCAACGACCTGAAGGATGCCTGGTTCGTCGGCTTCACCCCGGACCTGGTGGCAGTCACCTGGACCGGCTTCGACCAGGAGAAAACCCTGGGCAAGAACGAAACCGGTTCAAGAGCCGCGGCCCCGGCCTGGGTCAGCTTCATGTACCAGGCGTTGCGCGGCACACCGGTCAAATCCTTCCAGGTGCCCGATACCATCCAGTTCCGTCCCATCGATCCCAGAACCGGTCTGCTGGTGCCCGAGGATACCCCGGGGGCTGTGATTGAAGCCTTTGCCCCCGGCACCGCGCCGACCCGCTATGCCATGGACGAGTCCCGTCCGCGTGCGCGCGACTTTTTCCGCCTCGATCTCGAGGGCAACTGAGCTGCTGACCGGCCTTGCCGAACCAGTCTAGTTTTCACCGCGCCAGAAGAGCTCGGCACCCGGATGCAGGGGGATGGACACCCCTTCAAGGCCCCGTTCCCGGGTCAGTTCCCGACCGACAGGATGCAGCCTTACAAGGCGGGCATGCCCCTCGCTGGAAAAGAGATAGTCGAGCAGACGCCGGACGCGCCGCTCGGGCAGGTCGGCCCGGCCCAGAAGCAGGGCAGAATCCTCGAAGGTGCGGATCGGCCTTTGCTGTCCCGGGTAGGTGCCGGGCGGCAGAGTCCTTGGGACATAGAAGGGGAATCGCCGGAAGAATTCGCTCTGCCGCGCTTCGCTTATCAGGTCGATAAAGCGCAGCCCCATGGTCTCGGTCTCGGCCACCAGGGTCGGATTCGGGGAACCGACCACCATCCAGACCGCATCGACGGCCCCTCGCTCCAGTTCGTCCAGGGCGTGACGAAACCCGATGTGGACCGGCACGATCTTCTGCCAGAGGCGGATGGAGGCGAAATAACGCCTGGCCGCCGCCGCGGTTCCCGACCCCGGGTTGCCGATGGCGATACGGGCACCGGTCAGGTCCACCACGCTGGCGTAGGGGCTGGTTGCTGCCACCACCAGGTGGGCAGGAGCTCCGTACAGGCGTGTCAGGGCCCGAACTGGTACCTGCCCTTTTCCTCGCCCGGTCTGCAGCCAGGCGTCACCGGCATAGACCAGCGCCAGGTCAACCCGGCCGGCCGAGAGTTTTTCCAGGTTGGAGACAGAGCCTCCTGAGGCGAGGACTTTCCAGGCCCTGCCGGGTTCCACCGCGGTAAAAACCCTGGTCAGGGCTTCGGCGTATCCCTGGAAGGTCCCACCTTGCGGCCCGCCACCAATCCGGGTGGCCTGCTGGCGGTCACACGAAGTCAGCCCAAACAGCAGAATCAGCAACAGCAACCAGCGGCAACGCATGTTCATCCCCCGGAGCAAGGTCAGCGGCTCTTCTTCACCCCCCGCCGGGGACAGATGTCCGTCAGCGGGCATTGGCTGCAGAGCGGCACCGGTGCCCGGCACAGGGCCCGGCCGTGGGCGATCAGGGTATGCCCCGCCTGAACCCAGCGCTCTGACGGCAGCAGCCGGCACAGGTCGCGTTCAATTCTATCGGGGTCGGTCGCCTTCGTCCAACCGAAGCGAAAGGAAAGGCGCTTGACATGGGTGTCGACCACCATGCCCGGCACACCCCAGGCGTTGCCGAGCACGACGTTGGCCGTCTTGCGCCCGACACCGGGCAGCGCCACCAGCTGCTCCAGACGTTTCGGTACCTCGCCAGCGTGCTCCTCGACAATGGTGCGGGCACAGGCGACAAGGTTTTTCGCCTTGTTGCGGAAAAAGCCGGTTGAACGGATCATATCCTCGACCTCGGCCAGCTCAGCCCCGGCCAGGGCCTTTGGATCGGGAAAACGCGCGAACAGGGCGGGGGTCACCATGTTGACCCGGGCATCGGTACACTGGGCCGAAAGGACGGTCGCCACCAGCAGTTGCCAGGCATCGCGATGCACCAGGGCGCAGTGGGCATCGGGATAGAGCTGTTCAAGCCGGTCGAGCAGATCAACGGCCTTCTGCGCCGGGTTTACCCGGCGCCTGTCTTCACCATTTATCAACATAATTCACAGCTTTGTGCACAGCTCTCATGATAGTCGTCCGTGGCCGGCGCACCTCCCCCCGGAGGACCTCAGCCAGGGGCTGTCTCCATGCGGTTGCGGCCCAGTGCAGGGGTGCGCAGATACTCGCGCGGATCGCGCACCTGAAGGGTCAGGATCAGGGGCAGGTGGCTGGAGGCGTGGCGGGCCGGTCCCCAGCGCAAGATGGACGATTCCAGAACGCGTATGTCCCCGCGCAGGTAGACCCGGTCGCGCCCGAGCAGAGGCAGGAAAGACGGGTAGGTACCGCACCACAGGGGTCTGCGGGCCCGGCGCAGGGTCAGGGCGAGATTGATATTGCCGATGCCCCAGCCGCAGTCGGCAAAATCGCCCAGGACAATGGTCGGACAGACAAGGTCGGGGTGCCCCAGCAGTTCGTCACCCAGCAGACGCACGATCTGCTGCTGGCGCAGGCGCGGGTGGGCACCGAGACAGACATTGAACAGGTGCAGGCGCTTGCCGAGGATGTCAACATCGGCGCGCAGGCAGTCCGCCCCGCCACCGAGATCGTGATGACGCAGGTTCGACAGGGGATAGCATGAGAGCAGCACCGTTCCCCGCTCCCCGCCGGACCATGACAGGCCAAGGCGCTCTCCCAGAGTGTCGAGGGTCTCTCCCCAGCCCGGTTCGAAGCGCTGCAGGGCTACCAGGTCGGGAGCGCCCTCGCGGATAACGTCGAGAACGCGGTCGACATCGACGCGCCCGTCGCGGCCCCGGCAGCCGTTGGCCTGATATGTCATGACCCGGATGGCCGGCATGGGCAACCTAGAGGCGGCGCACCTTCAGAATGACCACGGCCGGATCGGGCAGGTTCTGAAAAAGTCCGTTTTTGCGCACCGTGCGCACCTTGCCTATGCGGTCGACCACATCCATGCCGGCGACCACCCGGCCGAAGACGGCATAGCCGTAACGGCTCGGGCTGGTGCCTCGGTGGTCGAGACGCCGATTGTCGACCAGGTTGATGAAAAACTGGCTGGTGGCCGAATCGATGACACTGGTGCGGGCCATGGCAATGGTGCCGCGCCGGTTGCTCAGGCCGTTGCCGGCCTCGTTGCGAATCGGCCCCCGGGTCGGCTTGCGCTGCAGGGCGGTATCGAAACCGCCCCCCTGGATCATGAAGCCGTCGATCACCCGGTGAAACACAGTATTGTCATAGAAGCCGGAATCGACGTAGGCCAGAAAGTTGCGCACCGTCTCCGGGGCCTTTTCATCGGCCAGTTCAAGGGTTATATCGCCGAGACTGGTCTGCATCAGAACCCGGGTTCCGGCCCAGGCCGGCGTGGCCAGCAACAGCAGCAGCAAAACAGGCAGCCAGCGAAACATCTTCAGCCTCCCTATTCGGCCTTCAGGTCACGGGTCATCAGGTCTATGACCGCTTCCCGAGCCGGCTTGTCACAGTACAGAATCCGGTACATCTGCTCGATGATCGGCGCTTCTACAGCCAGCTTTTCGGCCAGCTGCCATGCCGACAGGCAGGTTTTCACCCCCTCGGCCACCATGTTCATACCATCGAGAATCTCCTGCAGTGAACGGCCGCGTCCCAGTTCGACGCCGACACTGCGGTTGCGTGACAGATCGCCCGTGCAGGTCAGCACCAGATCACCCATGCCGGCCAATCCCGCCAGGGTCTCCTGTCTGCCTCCCTTGGCCACGGCCAGCCGCGTTATCTCCGCCAGCCCGCGGGTAATCAGGGCGGCACGGGTGTTGTAGCCGAAACCCAGGCCATCTGAGACCCCGGCCGCCAGGGCGATGACATTCTTGAGCGCGCCGCCGAGTTCGACTCCGACCACGTCGCTGTTGGTGTAGACCCGGAAACAGTCGGTGCTGAAAACCTGCTGGACCTTCTCGCCCACCGCCGGATCGAGCGCCGCGACCGCCACCGCCGTCGGCATGTCGTTGGCCACCTCGCGGGCAAAGCTGGGGCCGGAGAGAAATGCGCTGCGCGCCAGAATGCCCTCCGGGCCGACCTGCTCGATGACCTCGGACATCAGCAGCAGGCTGTCATTTTCGACCCCCTTGGAGGCCGATACCACCAGGGCGTCCGCCGGCAGATGGTCGCAGGCTGCCGCGAAGACATGGCGCAGCACCTGGCTGGGCGGAACCAGCAGCAGCAGGCCGCAATCGCTCACGGCTTCCGCTATGTCATTGGTATAGCTCAGCGCCGGATCGAGGGTCACCTCCGGCAGGTAGAGGTCGTTGATGCGCGTCTGTTTCAGGCGCGCCACCAGGTCGGCTTCGTAGACCCAGAGGGTCACCTCGTGACCTGACCGGGCCAGCAGATTGGCCAGGGTCGTACCCCAGCTGCCGCCTCCGAGAACGGCAATCTTCATCTTTCATTCCTCCTGGAAGGTGTCGTTTCTACTCTACCACGTCAGCAGTCAAGGGGTCAGATGGCCTTCTTTTTCCTGCGGATGCGATCTTCCACCTGGCCCAGGCGGTGCTCCAGCAGGTCCTTATCAGGATAGCGTCCGCGCAATGCGCGCAACAGATCGCGCGCCCGCACCAGCTCGTCCCGGCGCTCATAAAGGCCCGCCAGGGCAAAGAGGGATTCCAGACCGAAGGGGTCGTCCGGCCAGCGTCCGGCCGTGTCGCGCAGCTGCTTCTCCGCCGGCGCGGTCCGGTTTTCGAGCAACAGGCAGATACCGATCCGATAGCCGGCTTCGGCGGCGCGTCCGGTTTGCGGATAGAGCCGGAGCAGGGTTTCAAACTCGATCCTGGCCTGCTCGTAGTTGCGCAGGCGGAAATAGCTGTCGGCGATCCGGTAGCGAACGGTATCGGCATCGGCCACCCGGGCGTCGGCCAGGCGCTGCAGCAGCGGCAGCGCGCCGGCCGGATCGTCGAGCCGGTCGAGGTAGACCGTTGCCGCCCGGCGCAGGGCAGTTTCAGCCAGCGGGCTGCGCGGAAAATCGCGCACCAGGGTCAGGTAGGCGAGAATGGCCTGTTCCGGCTGCTTCAGCTCGAGGTCGAGAATGTCCCCGGTCAGCAGCCGGGCCTGGGCATTCAGCTTGCCGGAAGAGAGTCGCGTCACCCAGTTCAGGTGCCCAATGGCATCGCTGAACTGCTGCTGACGAAAGAGCCGCTGGGCCCGGCTGTACTGCCAGCGGGCCAGCGGCTCCCGTCCCAGCCACACGGCCAGAAGCAGAAAAAGAATCAGCAGAGTGGCCGACAGGAGAAGCCTCCCCCGGCGGGGTCTACTCTTCCGGAGCCGTTTCCGCTCCTCCCTCCTCAGGCCCTTCTTCAGGTTCTGCAGCTGTTTCGAGTTCATCCTCGTCTTTTTCCGCCAGCTTGGCCACGGCCACGATCCGTTCGCCTTCCTCCAGCACCATGACCCGAACCCCCTGGGTATTGCGGCCGATCTGGCGGAAATCGCTCACCCGGGTGCGCAGCAGCTTGCCCCGGTCGGTAATCAGCATCAGGTCCGATTCGTCATCGACCAGCTTGATATCGATGACTTCGCCGTTGCGCTCAGAGGTCTTGATGGTAATGATGCCTTTGCCGCCCCGGCTCTGGACACGGTATTCGCTCAGCGGTGTCCGTTTGCCGTAGCCGTTGCGGGTGATCGTGACCAGATCGGAGCTGGTGGCGTCGGTCACGGTCTCCATGCCGATCACCTGGTCATCCTTGTCCAGGTTCATGCCGCGCACACCGCGCGCCACCCGGCCCATGGCTCGCACATCAGTTTCCGGGAACCGGATCGACTTGCCCTGGCGACTTGCGAGAATAATGTCGGTGTCGCCGTCGGTCAGGCGCGCGGCGATCAGGCTGTCCCCCTCGTCGATACTCAGGGCGATGATACCGCCTGCGCGCGGATGGGAATAGGCCATCAGGTCGGTCTTCTTGATGATACCGTTGGCGGTGGCAGTGACGATGTAACGCCCCTTCTCGAACTCCTTGACCGGCAGGATGGTCATCACCTTTTCACCCGATTCGACCTGGATCAGGTTGACGATTGCCTTGCCGCGCGAAGCGCGGCCGCCCTGCGGGATCTCATGCACCTTGAGCCAGTGAACCTTGCCCCGGTCGGTGAAGACCAGGATGTAGGAATGGGTCGAGGCGATGAAGATGTTTTCGACGAAATCCTCATCCTTCGGGCGCATGCCGGTCTTGCCCTTGCCGCCGCGCCGCTGGGCGCGGTAGAGGGAGACGGCGTTGCGCTTGATGTAGCCGCCGTGTGAGACGGTGACAACCATGTCCTCCTCGACGATCAGGTCTTCGAGGGACAGATCACCCCTGGCCTCGATGATTTCGGTGCGCCGGGCATCCCCGTAACGGTTGCGCACCTCCTGAAGTTCCTCCTTGATGATCTTCAGGATTTCGACCTCGCTGGCAAGAATCTCCTTCAGGCGCTTGATCAGGGCCAGGACTTCCTCGTACTCGGCCATGATCTTGTCGCGTTCAAGGCCGGTGAGCCGGTGCAGGCGCATGTCGAGGATCGCCTGGGCCTGCTTCTCGGAGAAGGCGAACCGGGCGATAAGCCGTTCCCTGGCCTCGGCCGGGCTGGCACTCGCCTTGATGATGGCGATCACCTCGTCAAGGTTTTCCAGGGCGATCTTCAGGCCTTCGAGGATATGGGCCCGCGCTTCGGCTTTCTTCAGTTCAAAGATGCAGCGCCGGGTGACGATCTCCTTGCGGTGTTCGATGAACTTGTCGAGTACCTCGCGCAGGGTCAGCACGCGCGGCTGACCGTTGACGATGGCTAGCATGATGATGCCGAAGCTCGACTGCATCGGCGTCATCTTGTAGAGCTGGTTGAGAATCACCTGGGGAATGGTGTCCTTCTTCAGCTCGACGACGATGCGCATGCCGTCACGGTCCGACTCGTCGCGCAGGTCGTTGATCCCTTCGATCTTCTTCTCCTTGACCAGGTCGGCGATTTTTTCGATCAGGCGAGCCTTGTTGACCTGGAAGGGAATCTCGGTGATGACGATACTCTCGCGACCGGTGCGCCGATCTTTCTCGACCAGGGCGCGGGCGCGCATCTGCACGATGCCGCGGCCGGTCCGGTAGGCCTCGCGGATACCTTCGCGGCCGAGGATGAAACCGCCGGTGGGAAAATCGGGACCGGGAATCTTCTCCAGCAGCTGTTCGAAGGCGATCTTCGGATCATCGATCACCGCGATCAGGCCGTCGATGACCTCGCCGAGGTTGTGCGGCGGAATCTTGGTCGCCATGCCGACGGCGATCCCCTCCGAACCGTTGACCAGCAGGTTGGGAAACTTGCACGGCAGGACCAGCGGCTCCTGCAGCGAGTCGTCGTAGTTGGGGCCGAAATCGACGGTCTCCTTGTCGATGTCGGCGAGCAGTTCGTGGGCGAGGCGGTTCATGCGCACCTCGGTGTAACGCATGGCCGCGGCCGAATCGCCATCGATGGAACCGAAGTTGCCCTGGCCGTCGACAAGCGGATAGCGCATGGAGAAGTCCTGCGCCAGCCGCACGATGGTGTCGTAGACCGCCGAGTCGCCGTGCGGATGGTACTTACCGATGACGTCGCCGACGACACGCGCCGATTTCTTGTAGGGCTTGTTGTAGTCGTTGCCCAGCTCGTGCATGGCGAAGAGAACCCGGCGGTGAACCGGCTTCAGGCCGTCACGCACGTCCGGCAGGGCGCGGCCGATAATGACGCTCATGGCGTAGTCCATGTAGGACTTGCGCATTTCGTCTTCGATGTTGACCGTTACACGATTCTGTTCAGATAGCATCGAAAATCCTCCGGAATAACCGGTTCAGTCCGGGTCTCGTGCCTGGTGGCCGATCCCGGTAGATGTCTAGATATCGAGATTGGAGACGTTCAGGGCGTTGGTCTCGATAAACTCTCGCCGCGGTTCCACCTGGTCTCCCATCAGTACCGTGAAAATCTCGTCCGCCTCGACGGCGTCCTCGATCTTGACCTGGAGCAGGACACGCTTTTCCGGATCCATGGTCGTTTCCCACAGCTGTTCCGGATTCATCTCTCCAAGTCCCTTGTAGCGCTGGATGTACTGGCCCTTGCGCGCCCGGTCGAGGAAGAAGTCGAGCAACTCCTGGCGGCTGTCGAAGCTCTCCTCGCGCCCGTCCTCGGTCGTGACACTGGCCGGCTGGTCCTTGCAGATGTTTTCCACCTGTTTGTAGGCCTGCAGCAGCAGGCGATACTCGTGGCTGGAGAGCAGTTCCAGGGTCGAGCGGTCGATGCGCGCCCGGACGTTGCCCAGGGTAAAGAGGATGCGCGGCGGTTCGCTGAGAACCTGATAGTCGCCGCGCGGTTCGAGTTCCCTGAGCTTGTCGGCCACGGGCGTCAGGTCATCCATCTCGCCGTAGCCGTTCTGCATCTTGCCCTCGACAAAGATGCGCAGCACCTCGCGGTTGATTCCCTTTTGCACCTTGCGTTCGAACTGAGCGTTGAAGGCGATGATCTGGCGCAAAGTCGGGATGATCTGCTTGCCGCGCAGGGTCTTGCCGATCTCCGGCAGCTCCAGGGTCATCCCCTCGACGCCTTCGGCCAGCAGGTATTCCTGCAGGGAGGTTTCATCCTTGAGGTAAATCTCCTTTTTGCCCCGCTTGGCCTTGTAGAGGGGCGGCTGGGCGATGTAGAGGTGGCCGCGCTCGACGATTTCCGGCATCTGCCGGAAGAAGAAGGTCAGCAGCAGGGTACGGATGTGCGACCCGTCGACGTCGGCGTCGGTCATGATGATGATGCGATGATAGCGCAGCTTGGTGACATCGAAATCCTCCTTGCCGATACCCGTCCCCATGGCGGTGATCAGGGTACGGATTTCGTTGGAGGTCAGCATCTTGTCGAAACGCGCCTTCTCGACATTGAGAATCTTGCCCTTGAGCGGCAGGATAGCCTGGTAGCGGCGGTCCCGACCCTGCTTGGCGCTGCCGCCCGCCGAATCGCCCTCGACCAGGTAGATTTCGCACATCGCCGGATCCTTCTCCTGGCAGTCGGCCAGCTTGCCCGGCAGGGCGAGGGAATCGAGGGCGCCCTTGCGACGGGTCAGGTCGCGCGCCTTGCGGGCCGCTTCGCGCGCCCGCGCCGCCTCGATTCCCTTTTCCAGGATGCGTTTGGCAACGGCCGGATTCTCCTCGAGGAATTCCGAGAGTTTTTCGTTCATCAGGGTTTCGACATAGCCCTTGACCTCGGAGTTGCCCAGCTTGGTCTTGGTCTGGCCCTCGAACTGGGGATTGGGAATTTTCACCGACACAACCGCCGCCATGCCCTCGCGCAGGTCGTCGCCCGAAATCGTCGCCTTCAGGTTCTTGAGCAGATTGTTGGCCGTGGCGTAGTTGTTCATGGTCCGGGTCAGCGCCGCCTTGAATCCGGACAGGTGCGTACCCCCCTCGTGGGTGTTGATATTATTGGTAAAACTGAAAATTTTCTCATCGTAGCCGTCGTTGTACTGAATGGCTATCTCGATGTCGCAGTTGTCACGTACACCGTGGATGTAGATCGGTTTCGGATGCAGGGCGTTTTTGGCGCGGTTGAGATATTCGACGAAGGAGCGGATACCGCCCTCATACTGGAATTCGTGCTCCTTGTCACTGCGCTCGTCCTGAATGCGGATCTTCACACCGGCGTTGAGGAAGGCCAGTTCCCGCAGGCGCCGACTGAGGATTTCGAAGGAAAATTCCGTCGTTTCGAAAATATCCGGGTCGGGCCAGAAGGTGACGCTGGTACCGTGCTTTTTGGTCTCCTTGCCCTTGGTGAGCGGCCCGGTCGGAACCCCGCGCTGATAACTCTGGGTCCAGATGAAGCCGTCGCGCCAGATTTTCAGATCGAGTTTCGTCGACAGGGCGTTGACAACCGAGACCCCCACACCGTGCAGACCGCCGGAGACCTTGTAGGCTCCCTCACCCTTGTCGTCGAACTTGCCACCGGCGTGCAGCACGGTCATGACGACCTCGGCCGCCGGCTTGTTCTGGGTCTTGTGCATGTCAACCGGAATCCCGCGGCCGTTGTCGAGCACGGTCACCGAATTGTCCGCGTGCAGGGTCACCAGGATATCGTCGCAGTGACCGGCCAGGGCCTCGTCGATGGAATTGTCTACCACCTCGTAGACCAGGTGGTGCAGACCGTTGACCCCGGTCGAACCAATGTACATGGCCGGGCGTTTGCGTACTGCCTCCAGGCCTTCCAGAACCTGGATACTGTCGGCCTGGTAGTTTTTCTGCTGTTTGTCGTCACTCATGAATTTTTCCCTCTGTCATGGTCGGCAGCAAGGCTGCCGGCATGCATGTAATAGCGTGTCAGTTGCCGGTCTTCGATCCTGCAGGTATCGGCATCGGTCGATGTCAGAAAGACCTGGCCGCTGTTGGCGAGCAGAAAGGCAAAAAAGGCCTCGCGCCTGTGCCCGTCAAGCTCGCTGTTGATATCATCGAGCAGCAGAACCGGTAAAAAACCTTTCGTCTGCTGGAAATCAAGCAGTTGCGCGCACTTGAAAGCCAGTACAAAGGAGCGCTGCTGGCCCTGGGAACCGTACTGGCGCAACGGCCTGCCATCGAGTTGAAAAGCGACATCGTCCCGATGGGGCCCTGCCAGGGTCTGCCCCAGGGAAAATTCCCTGTCTCTTTGCCGATGCAGTTCGTTCAGCAGAGCCTCGACATCATCTCCACCACGGGTGGGTAGCCGAATATCGACCCGTTCCCGACCGCCGGAAATTTCCAGGTAGCATTGCTGCAGCAGCGGCCGGAGGCGTTCAAGATAGTGATTACGCCGCCGGCGCAGTTCGGCGCCGCTTTCCGCCAGGCGCACGGTCCAGGGTTCCAGCACTTTCGCCGAAACCTGACCGGAACGCAGCAGGCTGTTGCGCTGAAGCAGGCATCTGCGATATTCGCGCGCCCGCCGCAGATAACCCGAATCGGCCAGGAATATGCCCCGATCCAGCATGGCCCGGCGCCCGGAGGGCGCCCCACGTACCACGGTCGTTTCCTCGGGTGCGAACAGAATCACCCGCAGGCGGCCAAGGAATTCAGCGGTCGCTGTCAGCTGCTGCCCATCGGCCCTTAGTCGACGCTCCCCCGGTGTCAGGTTCATTTCCAGGCGATGCTGGACATCTGACACCCTGATGCGGACCGCCAGGCTGGCAGCGCCGGCGCCCCGGGCTATGAGGTGTTCCTGGCGCGCCGGCCGAAAGCTTTTCAGTTGGGCCAGCAGATAGATGCCCTCAAGCAGATTGGTCTTTCCCTGTCCGTTATCCCCCCAGACCAGGTTGATCCCGGGTGCCGGACTGAGGTCAAGGTCTTCAAAATTGCGGAAACCACGGAATACCAGGTGCTCGATGCGCATCGACCGCAGCGGACCTACAGACGCATGGGCATGACCACCGCGAGAAAGTGGCGGTCATCCACCGGCCTAATCATGCCCGGGGACATGTTATCCTTTATCTGGAGTTCAACTTCCTCTCCCTTGTGAACCTGAAGGATATCAAGCAGATAACGGGCATTGAAGCCGATGGCTATATCCTGGCCGGCATAGTCGGCGGCGAGGTCTTCCCTCGCATCTCCAAGATCGGGATTGGAGGAGGATATTTCCAGGCTGCCGCCTGTCAGGGTCAATTTGACACCGCGCGATTTTTCACTCGACAGGATCGCCATGCGCTTCAGGGCATGGAAAAACTGCTCGCGCGGAATTTTTGCCTTGATGTCCTGTTCCTGGGGGATAACCCGCGAGTAATCGGGAAATTCGCCGTCGACCAGACGCATGGCTATGACCGTGTCGTCCTTGCGCACGATGGCATTGTTTTCCAGGAAACCGAGGCCGATGGGCGCTTCGCCGTCATCGGCGATCTTGCGCAGTTCGAAAACACCCTTTTTCGGGAAAATCACACCCTTGAGCAGTTCATCACCAGCAGGTGTTTCCAGGGGTTGTTCCACCAGCGACAGTCGGTGGCCGTCGGTAGCTACCAGGCGCAGCATCAGGTTGCCGTCGGTCTCCAACGCCTGGAAAAAAATGCCGTTCAGGTTGTACTTGCTCTCGTCGTTCGACATGGAAAAGGCCGTCTTTTCCAGCATGGTCGCGACCGATGAACTTGGCAAATCAATGAACTGGCAGCGTTCGACTTCGGGAAAATAGGGAAACTCGTCGGCCGCGAGGCCGACGATATTGAACAGGGCTTTGCCGCAGGAAATCTCGATCCAGCAGTTTTCCTTGCTCTGGAAGTGCACCAGGTCGTCCGGCAGTTCCTTGATGATTTCGAACAGTTTCTTGGCGTTGGCCGTTACCTTGCCGCCGTTCCTGATTTCGGCAGGGTAGGTCGCTCGCATGCCGACCTCAAGGTCGGTTGCGGTAATGACCAGGCCGTCGTCAGCGGCATCGATAAGCACGTTGGACAGGATCGGGATGGTGTTGCGCTTTTCAACTATCCCCTGAACCCTGGCCAGGGCCTTGAGAAATATTTCACGTTCGATGGAAAACTGCATGACACCTCCTGTCAACAGGACCTTACTGTTTTTATGTTTTTATTTAACCCTTATAGTCGTAACAGATAGAGCCTGTGGATTGTGTACAGAATCCATATTTTGTTTTTAATTCAAACAGTTGCATGAAAAATCCGGCTGTTGATCGCCGTTGCTTCAAGCTGCCGGTTTTGTGGATGACATCTGTTGCCGGCAATGATCCACAGTTCTTTCACACCGGCGGCCACAGGTTGTCCGGGTTCAATGTTCCAGGCCTGACCTGATGGTGTCGATGGTCGCGGCCAGTTGCATGTCTTCGGCCATCTTCGCTTCGATCTTGCGGATGGCGTGGATGATGGTCGAATGG
>RFIO01000335.1 GCA_003695205.1 Deltaproteobacteria bacterium | reverse complement strand
TCTATCCATGACGCCCTCCGTGGAGGGCGTCATGGATAGATGGACGCCTTCCCTCGTCGAGGCCCGCCTTTCCGAGGCGGCCTTCGTGCTCAAGCGGCTGCCGGAACCACGCCTTCGGGGGTATTTCAGCACTTGGCCCGAGATCATTCACAGCTTCGCCGACCAAGTTGGCCAGGAGCCGAAACGGATGCGCGTCCTGCCATCCCCGAAAGCGATCAGCCGTATGGAGGAGACGCTGTCCTGGACGGTGGGCCTCGACCACGTCGATGGCAAGATCGTCTGGCTGCGGGCCTACGGCTATCGCTGGCGCGAGGTCTGCCGCGCGGTCGGCCTTCAGCGCGCCTCTGCCCATCATCATTGGATCTATGCCCTGTGCCTGATCGCGCACCGGCTGAACAGCCGTCGCCTCAATCCGCGGCTGTCCATGCAGCAGGTCATCGACCTCGCGCGCGCCGACGACCCGGCGCTTTGAGTGCCTTGGAAGGCGCAAAAAAATTTTTCCCAGACACTTTTGCGATCCCGCCGGTATGTGAGGGGTAAGTTCGATCGGTGCGCCGGAAGACCGCCCAGCCATGGCCGCGGTTCCTTCTGGGCAGAAATCGTATGCTGGCGGGCTTGGCGCGGGATTTCGCCAGCGTCAGGGCCGAATTTTTGGGAAGCCACCCGGAATCCAGGTCCACCTCCGGCGCCATGAAACCGTTGTAATTTCAAACATATTTCTGGCCACGCGGGGTGGATGCCCCGTGGATGCCGGAGTCCAGCGCGGCATCCGGAGTCCACCCGGCCGGAAGCCACCACCACTCACGGATCACCGAACATGACCCTCAGCTTCGCCCCCGAGCGGATCGAAACCTGGCCGCTGTCAAAGCTCCAGCCCTACGCGAAGAACGCGAAGATGCACGGGGCCGACCAGGTGGCGAAGATCGCCGCCAGCATGGCGGAGTTCGGCTGGACCGTGCCGTGCCTCGTGAGCGAGGACGGCGAGTTGATCGCGGGCCATGGC
>RFIO01000334.1 GCA_003695205.1 Deltaproteobacteria bacterium | reverse complement strand
TGATAATGTTTGAAATTTACTGATTAATAATTGTTCTAATGTCATATCTAAAGAATTAAAAATTAATAATTAATAATGAGGCTACAAGTCAGAAGTAGGAAGAAGGAAGAAGTAATTAATAACTATTAACTATTTAATTTTTGACGGCAAATTTCTGCTTCCTGAGTATAACCTCCCTTCTCATAGTATTTTATCGCAGTTTCCAAATCATCCATTTTTAAACAGGCTAAAGCAGCTTTTTGCCATTCACTCAAAAATTGCCACAGTTGTGCGGCTTCTTCCCATTGCTGTTGATTTTCGCAAACCATTGCTAACCTTTGCCAATTACTTAATTGTCGCCAACAATCCTCTGCTTTTTGCCAATTTTCGGCTTTTTCATAACAGAAACCTGCTTTTTCTATTTCTTTAATGGAAAACCATGCTTTTCCTGCTTCTTCCCATTTTTGTTGATGTTCGCAAACAAGGGCTAATTTTTCCCATTTCCACGATTTACGCCAACATTCTTCGGCTTTTTCCCAATGTTTGCATTTTTCATAACAGAAACCTGCTTTTTCATGATTTCCTGCTTTAAGGTAATTTTCTGCCGCTTTTTCCCATTGTTGTAACTGTTCATAAGCATTGGCACTTTTTTCCCAATTTTGAACTCCTGAAGGGTTTTGCTGTGCCGCACGAGCCCAGTATTGAGCGGCTTTTTGCCAATTATCGCATTGTTCATAACAAAGGGCGGCTTTTTCAAATTGATTAACTTTTAACCAATCCAGAGCGGCTTTTTGCCATGAGCCTTGTTTTTTACAGACATACTCTAGTTTTTCCCAATTTTCCAATTCCTGCCAACAATCCTCTGCTAAGTGCCACAATTCTCCATTTTCAAAACAAAGGGCGGCTTTTTCCTTCTCTCCTATTTGTTGCCATGCCTTTCCTGCTTTTTCCCATTCCTGCAATTTCTCCCACTCTTGGGCAGATTCTTGCCATTTTTCTTGTTTTTCTAGGTTTTCAGCGAGGCGATCGCTTTTTTGCAAGGTTTGCCAATGTTTTTGAGCTAAATGCCACAATTCTCCTTCTTCAAAACAAAGGGCGGCTTTTTCTAACTGATTGATGTTTTCCCATGCTTCTCCTGCTTTTTGCCATTCCCCCAAATTTTCCCAACTTTCAGCCGCTTCTTGCCATTTTCCTTGTTTTTCACAGGCTAAGATACTTCTATACCAATTTTTGGCTTCTAACCATGCCTTTTCTGCTTGATCCCATTTTTCCGATTGCTCGTAACATAGTCCCTGTAATTCATTTGGGTTCGTTTTACTCCAAGCCTGTGCCGCTTCTTCCCATTTATTTTGTTGTTGAAGTGCGATCGCAACAAAACCCCAATATCCTAATTCCTGCCAGATACTCTCGGCTAAATCCCATTGATTTCCTTTTTGATAACATAAAGCGGCTTTTTCCATTTCCGTAATTTTTAGCCACGTTTGAGCCGCAGAAATCCATTTTTCTTCATGTTCATAAGATAAAGCTAACTCTCGCCAATTTCCTAATTCTTCCCAACATTTTTGTGCTTCCGTCCATTTTTGTGCTTTTTGCCAACAATTTGCCGCCCTTTCTATATTTCCATCTTTTTGCCAACAATTACCTGCTTTTTCCCATTGATTTAACTCTTCCCAAATTAACGCAATTTTTTTCCATTGACCTAACTTTGTCCACATTTTTATCGCCAACTTCATTTGCTCTGATTGACGATAGAATTTATCCGCTAAATCATAATATTCATTTGCTCTTTCTAAGAGGTTTCTTTCCAAACATTCATCCCCTGCTAATTCCCATTGATTATCCCGTGCTAAACATCTTAATTACCATGAAGACGTGTCTGCTGGAGACTCTAATTTTCTCTGGGGCAATACTGCTTTTGCCTTTGCTTCCAGAGTTGCAGATAGCTTTGCCAAATATCGCTGGTGTGCCAATATCATTGGCCCCCAGGGGGGTGGAACTGTAG
>RFIO01000333.1 GCA_003695205.1 Deltaproteobacteria bacterium | reverse complement strand
GCTTCAGCAGGGTTTCGACAGGGACTTCCAGGGCCTCGGACAGCAAAAGAGCGTTATCCCGCTTGATACTTGGGTAGCGGTTGTTCTCCCAGCGACTGATGGTATCGGTGGTGACCCCGACCACCTTGGCGACATAGAGCTGGGTAAGCTTTTTATCCTCACGGATCTGTCGGATAACCCGACCGTCGATGGAAACGGTCGGCGGAAGGTTTCGTTCCATAGTCTCAACCTCACAGGTGCGGCAAGTCTAGCAGGTGTCCGTCGGAAAGAAAAGGGACAATATCACCCCGACATCCATATACAGAACCACGCCTGACAACCCGACATGCAACGTCACAACATACTGTAATCACATGTTTTTATGTCGACATCGGCCGACATGCCGGCTGATGTCTGATGTACCACCACACTCCTCCTGCTATAAATGGCCCCAGCTACGGGGCACAACGCCCCAGACATTCACATTGAGAGGAGAATGGGTATGAAACGTTTTATCGCTGTTCTGGTTGCCATCGGCTTCATCGCTCTTGGTTCCGCCGCCATCGTCTCGGCTGACAACGGTCCGGCCGAAATCAAGCTGCCCGCCAAGATGGGTACCGTCACCTTCCCGCACAAGGCTCATCAGGAGCGCATCGGTGACTGCAAGACCTGCCATCACAATGGCACCGAAGCCGGCGCCTGCCGCTCCTGCCACGACGGCAGCAAGGCTCCCAAGTTCAAGAATGCCGCCCACAAGAAGTGCAAGAGCTGCCACAAGGAAAAAGGCGTGAGCACCTCCTGCAAGACCTGCCACAAGAAGTAATTCGCGTAGGGACCCTGCAAAAAAAGCCCGGGCCAGTCGGCCCGGGCTTTTTTATTCAACTTCATGAATGTTTTTTCGCACTTTTTCCCTTGAACTGCACGGGCAAGTTGTTATACATTTCCACTGCCTTGAGCCCTATGGGCTCGGGTTGACCCCGTGTACACCCCCCCTCCGTGCACGGGGTCTTTTTTCAGCCATTCACCTGCGAAAACTCCTTGCCAGCAGGCAGGCTTTTCGCTAAGGTTCACGACAAACAGACATACAGCTTCGGCCTCGCGGCCGAAGACCTTTGGCCCCGTGATTCCCCTCCTTCACGGGGCCCTTTTTTATCAACTCACCGCCAGACACCGCGCCGCTCCATCTGCTAGAATGGAGCGATCATGACCACAACTAGCTCTGACAACAGCCCCCTCTTTCCGCCGGCTGAACAGTTGGCCGGCCTTCCCCCGGATGGCGGACCTGATTTCAACCGGCTGATTTTCAGCAAAAGCCCCTACCTGCTGCAGCACGCAAAAAATCCTGTCGACTGGTACCCCTGGTGCAGCGAGGCCTTTCGGGCTGCCGAGACAAGGGATTGTCCGATCCTGCTGTCGATCGGCTACTCGACCTGCCACTGGTGTCACGTCATGGCGCACGAGTCCTTCGAGTCGGAAGAGATCGCGATGCTGGTCAACCGGCATTTCGTCGCCATCAAGGTCGATCGCGAGGAACGTCCCGATATTGATGCCACCTACATGGCGGCCTGTCAGCTGATGACCGGCGGTGGCGGCTGGCCCCTGACCCTGCTGCTCACACCCGACCGGCAACCGTTTTTCGCCGCTACCTATCTGCCGCCTGTCGCGCGAGGCGGCCAGGTCGGGCTGACAGACCTGCTCGAAAAGGTCGCCGGGATGTGGCAGAACAACAGGGACCAGCTGCTGCTGGGGGCAACACGGGTCACGGACGCCATCCGGAGGCTGGACAACGGCCAAACAGCCCCGGCCACTCCGGATGAAGCTCTGCTCGCCGCCGCACTCGATCAGTATCGAGCCGATTTCGACCGTGATTTCGCCGGCTTCGGCCCCCCGCCCAAGTTTCCGGCCCCTCACAACCTGGAACTGCTGCTGCGGCTTGAACGCCGATTTGGTACCGGGGATGCCGCTGACATGGCCGTCCGCACCCTTGCCGCCATCCGGACCGGCGGCATCTATGACCAGCTCGGATTCGGCATGCACCGATATTCTGTCGACCGTCATTGGCTGGTGCCCCATTTCGAGAAGATGCTCTACGATCAGGCCCTGCTGATCCTGGCCGCCTGCAGCTCGACTCGCGGCGATGAATCGGGCCTTGCCCCGCGTCTGGCGTCCGAGACGGCCGATTACCTGCTCCGGGAGCTGCGACACCCGGCGGGGGGCTTTTACTGTGGCGAGGATGCCGACTCGGAAGGAGCCGAAGGAACCTTCTACCTCTGGGATGCCGATCAGGTACGAGCCTGCCTGCCGACCACGCTGGCCGCCAAAGCCCTGCGCATTTTCCGGATCACTGATCGTGGCAACTTCGAAGGCCGCAACATCCTCACCCTGGATCCGGCGGCCATGGACGATCCCGACCTGGAAGCTGTCCGGACAACCCTGCTCAAAATCCGCGAACGGCGTCCACGACCGCACCGGGACGAAAAAATCCTCACCTGCTGGAACGGCCTGGCCATAGCCGCCCTGGCACGGGCCGGAGCCACCTGTCAGCGCCCCGAACTGGTCGAAGCCGCCGGACAGGCTGCGCATTTCATCCTTGAGCATCTGCGTCGCCCCGACGGCCGACTGCTGCGCCGCTATTGCGACGGTGAAGCCGACATCCCGGGCTTCCTCGAGGATTACGCCTTTCTGGGCTTCGGCCTGTTCGAGCTCTACCAGGCAGGACACGACAGCCGCTGGCTGCTGGAAGCACGCCGGCTGGCCGCCGGGATGCTCGACCTGTTCGGCGACGGCCAGGGAGGGCTGTACGATACCGGCCATGACGCCGAAATGGTCCTGACGCGCGGCCGCAGCCTGCAGGACGGCGCCCTGCCTTCCGGCATTTCGGTTGCCAGCGGTCTGTTGCTGCGCCTCGGCCGCCTGACCGGGGAAAGCAACCTGCAAAAGGCGTCCGAAGTGCTGCTGAAAAAACACCTTCAACAGGCAAAACGCTATCCCCGCGCCTATTCCTGGCTGCTGGCAACCCTTGACAGCTGGCTTGACCCTGAGCCGACCCTGGTCCTGGTGCCGGGCAACGGCGATGACGGGGAAGCCTGGCTGCGCCAGGTTCGGGACCAGGCGACCATGGACTTTGACGCTCTGATCGCCGGAGACGCCCTGTACACAGAGAAGCTGCCCGCCCTGGAGGGACGGTTTTCTCTCGATGGCAGGACCACCGCCTGGCTCTGCCACAAGGGAACCTGCTACCCGCCGACAACAGACAGCGGGCAGTTGTGCCAATGGCTCGGCAGCAATATCCAGAAAAACAATGCCAGTCAGGAGGAGTAAAAGATGGAAAGACACTACAAAGGCAGCTGCCATTGCGGCCGCGTGACTTTCGAACTCGACTGCGACCTTTCAACGGCAGTGAGGTGCAACTGCTCCATCTGCCGCCGAAAGGGGACTCCCATGGCCCTGGCTGCGGACGGGAGCTTTCGCCTCACCGGAGGCGAGGACGACCTGGCCACCTACCAGTTCCACACCGGCCGGGCGCGCCACTTCTTCTGCCGGAACTGCGGCATCTACACCCACCACAACCCGCGCTCCAACCCGAAGCTGGTCAGGGTCAATGCCGGCTGCCTCGAGGGGGTTGATCCACTGGCCCTTGAAACCGAACTGATCGACGGCGCCTCCTTTGACTGAAGCAGACGCCGTCGCCAAAAACCGTCACCCCTGCAGCACCTTGAGCAGGTGCGGCACCAGCTGTTTTTTACGCGACAGGACGTTCTTCAGCTCGTAGAGGTTGTCGCCGACGGCCGGGTAGCCGATCAGGTAGGGAAGCTCCCTGCCGCCCAGGGCCAGCAGCAAGCTGGTGGCATGCACGATGTCGGTCACCAGCAGGCCGATCATGTCCAGGCCCTTTTCTTCCTTCAAAAGGGCCAGGACCTGTTCCAGTTCGTCCCGTCGTTCGTGGAACTCCTCGAAGCTGACGACCTCGACCTGGCCGACACCGAAACGCAGCTTGCCGGCGGCGAATTCCTTGAAATCGGACAGCACCAGGTCCCGTCCACTGGCAAAACCTGCCAGGGAACTGCCAGCCTGAAACATGCGCCGGCCGAACTCGATGCCATCGTAGCCGCACAGGCCGCCGAGCCAATCGGCTACCTGGCGGTCGATATCCGTGGTGGTGGGAGACTTGAGCAGCACCGTGTCGGACATCAGTCCGGCCAGCATGAGCGCGGCATAGGCCGGCTCCGGTTCCAGGCCCGCCTGCCGGTACAGTCCGGCGACTACGGTACAGGTGCTGCCGACCGGCTGGTTGACGAAGCGTATCGGCTGATCGGTGTGGAAGTTGCCCAGCCGGTGATGGTCGACAACCTCCAGGATCTCGACCTTGTCGGCGCCGGGCACGGCCTGTCCCAGCTCGTTGTGATCGACCAGGATCAGCCGGACCGGCGATGGCTGCAGCAGGTTGCTCTTGGTGAGGATACCGGCCACCCTGCCGTCAGAGTCGACAACGATGGCCCCCGGGTCGTCGTGGTGCAGCAGTTTCAGGCGGACATCCTCGACCCGTTCGTGCCCCTCGACCCGCAGGAAATCCTCGCTGACCAGTTCTCCCACCGGGGTCGCCAGGCGGCTCAGCCAGGCGCTGGTGGCTGTGTCAAAAGGAGTTGAAATCAGAGCGGTTCCAGCCCGTCCGGCCCGCTCGACCAGGGCCGCGTCGACCCGGAGACCGCCGGTAACGACCAGGGCCCGGACCGAGCTTTCCAGTGCGCGCGCCTGGATTTCCTCACGGTCGCCGGTGAGCAGCACCATGCGACGCGGGTCCTGGCTGGCCAGCTTGTTCCCGAAGGTCCCTGCAGACATGGCACCGACGTAAAGGTCGAGCTCCTCGACCTGTTCGACAGCGTCACCGGCCAGAACTTCCCCGCGCAGGCAACGGGCCAGAGTCGCCATGGACGTGCGCACCCGCCGGATATCCGCCTCGCGCCGAGGCACCAGAAAGCGTTCGGTGATGCGCTTGAGCACCAGCAGACCGCAGGGATGCCGTTCGGCATCAACCACCGGAATCTGGCGGATGTTGTGCAGGTGAAACAGCTCCATGGCCCGTGAAAGTGGCTCATGGCGCCCGAGAGTGACGACCTGGTCGCCAATGATGTCGCCGACCCGCGGATAGACATCATTGAGCAGCTCCGGCTGCGGCAGGGAGAGTTCGTCCAGCACGAATTCAGTCTGCCTGTTCAGATGGCCGGCGCGACCGGCCAGTACCTCCGTCCGTCCCTGCCGCTGCAGCAGCCGCGCATAAGCCATGGCGCTGCAGATCGAATCGGTATCTGGATTACGGTGTCCAACCACATAGACCCGCTCAGTGCGCATTTTTTTCCTCTCCCGCCTTGCTGCCACGGACATCGCCGAGGCCGAGCACATTTTCCACCACACCTCCCAGCGGCATACCATTATGGTCCAGCCAGACCCATACAGCTCCGCCACCGGTATTGAAGACTTCCTGGTCGAGAAGCACCCGGCAGAAGAGCACATCCCCGAGGGAGCGGTACTTCTTCGGCCACTGGTCCCTCGGCAGGATATCGATGACGATGTCGGATGGCCCCTTGCGGCTGAAAGTCGGCACCACAATGTGCCGGCCCGCTTCCAAAGGGCCGTACTGACCGGCGCGAAAGTTGAAAAAGGCGGTCAGAACATCGACCGGTTCCGCCTCGCCGCTCATCGGCAACGGTTCTCCCTCGGTCACCACGCCGTCCCGCTTGACCGTCACCCGCACCTGCCGGTCGGCATGATCGTAGTGATAGATCTTGGTGCGGCCGTACCGCTTCTTGCCGCGATTCTTGTAGATGGTCGACGAATGCCAGATGGTATGCAGCCGGCCGTTCTCGTCGATACGCATGAGGGATTCGTACTTCTGTTCCCTGTCCCGGGTCAGCCAGGCGGCAAGGCCAAGGGTCCGGGCATCGAGCACGGCGCGCCAGGTATCCGGCTCATCCCCGGGAGACAGGAAAAAATCCCCCTTGGCCAGGCGCTTGAACCAAAGAAAGGCGATGTCGTAGTGGTAGATGGTACCGGGCAGCCCGGCGATCCCGGGAGGCAGATCCGGCTGATCGCCTTCCGGCCCTGCGGGTTGCGCCATCGCAGTCGGGGGCATTGACAGGACATAAAGCAGCAGGCCAATCAGAAAAACGCGCATGCTCAGCTCCAGAACAGGAAAGAGATAAAGAGAGCATAGCAGACCAGCAGCAGGACGCCCTTGCGACGACCGATTCTGCCGCCGAGCGACAACCCCCACAGCAGCAGGGTAAAACCGAGCATGATCGGCAGCTGGACGCGCACAAGTTCAGGGTCGATGGCCAGGGGACGGATCACCGGACAAAGGCCGAGAACGAACAGCAGGTTGAAGATATTGCTGCCGATGACGTTTCCGATACTGATCTCCATCTCCCCCTTCCAGGCGCTGACCACCGAGGCGGCCAGTTCCGGCAGGCTGGTGCCGACGGCGACGACGCTGATACCGATCACCAGCTCACTGATGCCGAACTGCCGCGCCATGATCACCGCCGAACGCACCATCATCTCGGCCCCGATCGCCAGGCCGACGATGCCGACAACCACCAGAACAAGGTCGCGCCCCCGGCTGGCGGCCAGTTCATCGCGCACCTCGCCGCAGGTTTCGATCCGGCGCTGCCTCCGCGTATCCCGCAGGCAGTACCCGAGAAATCCTGCCAGCAGCAGCAGTTGCACCAGGCCGTCAACTGCTCCCAGGGTGCCGTCAAAACAGAGCAGCCCGAAAAAGAGGGAAATGCCAAGCAGAAAGGGCAGTTCCCTTTTCAGTGTCGCCGAGGTCACCGCCAGGGGATGCAGCAGGGCGGCGCAGCCGAGAATCAGTCCGATGTTGGCAATGTTGGAACCGACGATGTTGCCAGCGGCCAGGTCGGCCGAATCCCGGAAGGCGGCAGCCAGGGAGACCAGCATCTCGGGCATGCTGGTGGCAAAGGCAACCACTGTCATGCCGATGACCAGCGGCCGGACGCCGAAGCCGAGAGCCAGGCGCGAGCTGCCGGCAACCAGCCATTCGGCACCGAAGTAGAGCAGCAGCAGGCCTGCGATAAAGACGAGGGCCGGCAGAAGCATTATCAATCCTCCCTGAGATCGAGCCGGGGCAAGTTTAATCGTTCGGGCGGCCGCTGTCGAGGTCGGCGTATTGCGTATGCGTTCAAAGATCCGCTTGACCGTCCAGGCAACTGCCATTAAAATTCGTATATTTCGTTATTCTCTGTTGGGATGTCATCATTTTTCCAGGACAGGTGGGCACAAACATGGACAAGATCCCCTTTGACAAGGAACTGAGCTATGACCGGGAAGCCGAAATCCTCAAGGTGCTTGGGCACCCGGTGCGGCTGAAGATCGTGGCCGGTCTGGCAACCCAGACCTGCAACGTCAAAAAAATCTGGGAATGCCTGGGACTGCCGCAGGCGACCGTCTCCCAGCATCTGGCCCTGCTGAAGAACAAGGGCATCATCGAAGGCAGGCGCGAGGGTGTCGAAGTCTACTACCGGGTCGTGTCGGACGAGGCCCGGCAGATTGTCGACTCCCTTTTTGAGCGCAACGAGTGCTGATGAAACGCCTCTGGCTCAAAGCCGGGCACGATCGCCGCGCCCGCGGCGGTCACCCGTGGATATTCAGTAATGAGGTCGAACGCCTCGAAGGAGCTCCCGAACCGGGAGACGCCGTCGAGGTTCTTGCCGCCCGCGGCGATTTTCTCGGCATTGCCTACTTCAACCCCCGTCCCCTGATCACCGCCCGCATCCTGACCCGGGAACAGGAATCGATCGACGAGGTCGACTTCTACTGCAAGCGTCTGCAGGCCGCCCTCGACTACCGGGAAAAGCTCTACGGCGACATGCCGTCCCTGCGCCTGGTCCATGGCGAAGGAGATCAGCTCCCCGGCCTGGTGGTCGACCGCTACGGTGACGTGCTCGCCGTGCAACTGCTGACCTTGGGTATGGAGATGCGGCGTGACCTGGTTTTGCGGGCCCTTGAGGAGATGCTGGAGCCTGTGGCGGTGATCGGTCGCAACGACGTGGCGGTACGTGAACTGGAAGGGCTGGAACGCAAGGTCGAACTGATCTCGGGGCAGCTGCCCGAAGAACTGGTGATCCGCGAACACGGCCTGCGCTTCCGCATAGACCTGATGGAGGGGCAGAAGACCGGCCACTTCTTCGATCAGAAGGAGAATCACCAGGCCCTGCGCGGCCGGGTAGAGGGGCGGGACGTGCTCGACCTGTTCTGCTACTCCGGCGGCTGGTCGGTGCACGCGGCCCGTTTCGGCGCCCGCAGCGTGCTCGGTATCGACATTTCTGAAAAAGCCATCGAACTGTCACGCGAAAACGCCCGACTCAATTACAAGGACGACGTCTGCCGGTTCGAACAGGCCGACGTCTTCGAACTGCTGCGCGAGCTCGGGCAGTCGCAGCAGCGCTTCGGCACCGTCATCCTCGACCCGCCCGCCTTCGTCAAGAGCAAGAAGAAGCTGCCCGATGCCATCCGGGGCTATCTGACCATCAACCGTCGCGCCCTGCAACTGGTCGAACCCGGTGGCTACCTGTTCACCTGCAGCTGCTCCTACCACCTCAAAAGGGACGTTTTCCTCGACACCTTGCGCAAGGCCGCCGTGCAGGCCGGACGCACCGTCCGGCTGCTGGAGATGCGCGGCCAGGCCTTCGATCATCCGGTCCTGCTCTCCTGCCCGGAAACCGAGTATCTCAAATGCGCGGTTCTGCAGGTCCTGTAAAGTCGCCCGTCCCCAGACCGCCTACTTTTTGCTGCCGAAAAGATAGATGACCTCATAACTGGCCGGGATGCCCCGTTCATCCCGCCAGGATCCCTCGTACAGGTCGATCATCGCCTGCATCACCCTGCGACTGGCCAACCCCGGCGGACGCTTGCTGGACGCATTACCGGCACCGATTTTCTTCAGAGAACGAAGCAACGCCGGCACATCGGCGTGATACTCCTGCAGAATCTCGGATTCGACCCGGACATCCTCCAGACCGGCTTGCGCCAGAGCGGCCCGCACATCCTCGACCGAAGGAAAATCCTGAACATGGCTCGCGGTGCCGAATCTCGAACTGGCCTGCCGGTGCGACGAACGCAGCTCCTGGAGCGACCGGGCACCGAACAGGGCCACGAGAAACCGGCCACCGGGCTGCAGCACCCGGGCCAGTTCGCCAAAGGCGGCATCCAGGGGCTCGACCCACTGGTAGACTGAGCTGGACGCGACCAGCGCAAAGGAGCCGTCCCGAAACGGCAGACAGCCGGCGTCCAGGTCGACACCGTGGCGAGCCCCGGTACGCTGCCGGGCACAAAGGGTCATGCCGTGCGCCAGGTCGGCGACAACCAGGTCGCCGCCGCGGCCATGCCGAATCAGCTCAGCCCCGAGATAGCCGGTACCGCAGCCCAGGTCGAGCACGGCTCCCCGGGGGGCGTCACGCCAGTCACCGAAAGCGGCAAGGCGCTGCACCACCTCCTTCTGGATACGGGCGTAGCGGTCATACTCATCCGCATGGCGGTTGAAATGGCGGCGCACAAGAGCGCGGTCGACATCGGGACTCATGGCAGAAAATCTTCCAAAAGTTGCCGAAAACGCTCAGGTCGGCTCAGAAAGGGGGCGTGGCCGACTCCGGCAAAGACCTCGAGCCGCGCCCCGGACAGAGTGTCGGCAAGGTATTGCCCGGCCGCGGCCGGAATGATGGCGTCTTCGGTGCCGTGGGCCACCAGCACCGGAACATCGACCGCCGGCAGCAACGCCCTCAGGTCGGTTCGGGCCAGCAACTCCAGCCCGGCCTCGGCAACCTGCTGTGACGGAAGAGTTCGAGGGCTGACCGTGCGCCGCGCGACCTGCCGGTACGCGGCCTGGTCGAGTTCTCCCTCGGTGAACATCAGGCGAAAAAACGACTCCATGGTCGGCCGGTAGGACCGCCTGACATCGCGACGCATGGCGGCAAGCTGCCCGGGCGGCAGACCACCTGTCCAGCCACCACCATTGGTAAAACGTGGGGTCGTTCCGACCAGAACCAGGCCGGCGGTATCAAGTCGTCTTACGCCCGCCAGCTGCAATGCCAGCATGCCCCCCAGAGACCAGCCGCACAGGACAGGTCTTGCAAGCGCCAGCCGCTCCAGCGCGAGCGC
>RFIO01000332.1 GCA_003695205.1 Deltaproteobacteria bacterium | reverse complement strand
TGCATCGAGAAGGGTCAAAAGCGGAACAGGTCGCGAACTCTGGGGCCATCTGCGGCTCAGATAAAGGCTTTGACCTTTCGCGCCTCGCGCAGGCCGAAGGCCGTCCGCGTTGCGCGCCACGTCGACATAGCGCCCCTCCGCCCTCCGCCCCCTGACTTCTGACTTCTGACTTCTGCCTCCTGCCTCCTGCCTCCTGCCTCCTGTCTTCCTCTCCCCTTCCGAACTTTTTTCCACTCTCGGTTCGACAGACGAAAAGTCGCTGCTATAATTTTGACCAGCGAAACGGTTTTTGACAGAACAAGGAGCAAACGCCTGAAACAACGAAAAGACTGAAACAAAACCAGGCAAAATCAATCCGGGGGTTCGCACCAGGGAGCGATTTATCAAACAAAATACCATCCATAACAGAATATAATTTTATCAATACGGTATACGGCGCCACCAGATAGGGCATATTATGCGTCAAATGATGCCAAAAGCAACCGGATTCAAAACAGCCACACATGGAAAACTGCTTGTTTTTTATGATGTTTTTTGTCAAAAATCACCTCCGGCAAAAAATGCGTTGACAAAAATAAAACGCCGTATTACTTTTTCGCTTAATTTTTTTGAAACGCCGTACCGCACTGCACAACAGGACAACGGCGGATGGCCCCGGAGGAACTGGCAATTGGCCCCACGCGGACGCGAATCCTACTCGATCCAATCCGTCGAGAACGCCCTTGACGTTCTCGAAGCCCTCTCCGAGGAAGAGGGCGAGGTTCGCATTTCGCGCCTGAGCCAGCGCCTCGGCATGAACAAAACCAGCGTCTTTCGCCTGATGGCCACCTTTGAGAGTCGTGGCTATGTCGAGCGGGACGACGGTTCGAGCAAGTACCGCCTGGGCCTGTCGGCCTACGAGGTCGCCCAGAAGCTGCTGTCGCGCATGGATCTTCTGCGCAAGGCGCGACCGGTGATGGAGAAACTGGTGCGGGAGACGCGCGAAGCCGTCTACCTGACCGTATCACGCGGCGGCGACGTTCTGTTCTTCGACATGATCGATACCACCCACCAGGTCAAGATCGTCTCCCTGGTGGGCCGGCGCTACCCTCTCGCGGACACGGCCGCCGGTCGCATCCAGCTGGCCTTCGACCCCGAGGCGGACGTCGACAGCAACCCGGAACTGGCTCGCATCCACGCCCTGGGGCACTGTCTCGACACCGGCACCCTCGGCGACGGGGTTACCTCGCTGGCGGTACCGCTGCTGGCGCGGGGCGGACGGGTGGTCGGCAGTCTCTGCCTGGTAGCACCGGATTTTCGCATCAGCAGCGAACTGGTCGACCAGACCCTGGTTCCGCGCCTGGCAGAAGCCGGCAGCATTATCTCGAGCAAGCTCGGCTATGTCGGCCACCTGCTCGAAAGCGACCGCGGCTGGGACCGCAACTGATTACAGAACATCCCCGGCGGCAACCCTGCGGGAGGGTCTTCGCCGGACTGCGACAGGAGGCAAAGGGAGGGAATATCACCAGTTGAAGCCTTCGGGAGAGGTCCCGGGGGCAGGAAATCGGGTTGTACAGCAGTTCAACCTACGGACCTAGAGGAGAGAGAGGAGGAAACTTATGGCAGAACATCATGCACACGATCACGAAGGGTATTGGAAAGCGACCCTCGGCCTGATCAGGAACGTCCTGATCGTCTGGTTCGTGGTGTCCTATGGGCTCGGCATCATCCTGGCCCCGGCACTCAATGGCATCAAGATTGGCGGCTACCCGCTCGGCTTCTGGTTCGCCCAGCAGGGGTCCATGTATGTTTTCGTGGCGCTCATCTTCATCTACGCCAAACTGATGGGCAAAATCGACGAGAAGTTTGACGTCCACGAGGATTAAGGGAGGAATTCACCTATGAGTCTGCAAGCAACGACC
>RFIO01000331.1 GCA_003695205.1 Deltaproteobacteria bacterium | reverse complement strand
GTGCCTACCGCCACCCTTGATGAGGTCGCTTCCAGGCATGCCGAGGATGACGCAACGGCCCTGGAGTCGGCCGATGCCAGCTACGCCGTTGCCGGCCGCATCATGGCCCGGCGCGATTTCGGCAAGGCGGCATTCGTGCAGTTGCAGGATCGTAGTGGGCGCCTGCAGGTTTACGTGAATAAACAGCAGGTTGGTGCTGAATCCTTCGAGTTGTTTCGTAAGCTTGACCTTGGGGATGTCATCGGTCTTTCGGGGAGACCGTTTCGTACCAGGACCGGGGAGTTGTCGCTGCGGGCCGAATCGTTGGTGCTGCTGACCAAGTCACTGCTGCCGCTGCCGGAGAAATGGCACGGCCTGACCGATGTCGAAACCCGCTACCGGCAGCGTTACCTCGACCTGATGGTTAATGCCGATGTGCGTGAGACCTTCCGCAAGCGCAGCCGGATTATCGGGCTGATTCGCCAGTACATGGTTGAGCGTGATTTCCTCGAGGTCGAGACCCCGATGATGCATCCCATCGCCGGCGGCGCGACCGCACGTCCCTTCGTGACCCACCACAACACCCTGAAGATGGACCTGTTCCTTCGCATCGCGCCGGAACTCTATCTCAAGCGCCTGGTGGTCGGCGGTTTCGAACGGGTTTTCGAGATCAATCGAAACTTCCGCAACGAGGGGATTTCGATTCAGCACAACCCCGAGTTCACCATGATGGAGTTCTACCAGGCCTACGCCACCTACCACGATCTCATGGATCTGACCGAGGACCTGATCTGTCACCTGGCGAAGCAGGTATGCGGCGGGCTCAAAATCAGTTACGGCGGTCGCGAGGTCGACCTGACTCCTCCCTGGGACCGGTTGACGGTGCGCGAGGCGATCTGCAAGTACGGTGAAGTGGAAGCCGATATTCTTGAAGATCCCCAGCGCTGCCTGGCCTGGGCCAAAGCGCGCGGCCTCGAAATCGAGGAGCCGATCGGCCATGGCAAACTGTTGACCGCCATCTTCGACGAGGTGGTGGAGCCACACTTGTGGAACCCGACCTTCATTACCGAATACCCCACCGAGGTCTCGCCCCTGTCGCGCAAAAACGACGACAACCCCGAGGTGGTCGACCGATTTGAACTGTTTGTCGTCGGGCGGGAACTGGCCAACGCCTTTTCCGAGCTCAACGACCCGGTCGATCAGCGTCAGCGCTTCGAACAACAGCTTGCCGAAAAGGAGGCCGGTGACGAGGAGGCCCATGCCATGGATGATGATTATGTCCGGGCCCTTGAATACGGCCTGCCGCCGACGGCCGGTGAAGGGATCGGCATCGATCGCCTTGTCATGCTGCTGACCGACTCGCCTTCGATCCGTGATGTCATCCTGTTTCCGCAACTGCGGCGGGAAACCCGCTGACAGGCGATCAGGGAGCCGGCGTCCCCATGGGCTATGAATGGTTCGTCAGCCTGCGCTACCTGCGGGCCAAGCGCAAGCAGACCTTTATTTCGGTGATCTCCTTCATCTCGATTGCCGGGGTCTGTCTTGGCGTGGCGGCCCTGATCCTGGTGCTGGCGGTGATGACCGGTTTCCACGATGGAGTTCGCCAGCAGATTCTTGGCAATGTCCCCCACGTGGTGCTGCAGAAGTACGGCGATGCCATCGAGCAGGATGCAGGCCTGGTCGAGCGACTGGGGGGCATCTCGCCCCACGTACGGGGGATCTACCCCTATGTCGCCCGGGAGGCGATGCTGCTGTCAAAGGGAAATGTTGCCGCCGTCAGTCTCAAGGGGATATCCAGGGACCACAAGGTCCTGTCCCGTCCCTTTCTCAGCCTCGATAACAGGGATGTCCACGAACTGCTGTTCGACGGCGATGCCGCGCCGCCCGGCATCCTGATCGGTCTCGATACCGCCACCAGTCTTGGCGTTTCCCTGGGGGATACCATCAACGTTATCCCGCCCATGTTCACCATGACTCCCTTCGGCATGATCCCGAAGATGAAACCATTCCGGGTTGTCGGCATTTTCCGGCAGGCTGGCGGATTTCTCGATACCTTCTTTGCCTACACCTCCCTCGAACAGGCCCAGGCCTTCCTTGACAGCAGTGGACAGCTGACCGGCATTGAAATCGATGTCGATCGCTTTGACCATGCCCTGCCTGTTGCCGAAGCGATCAGGAGCGAACTCGGCTTCCCGCACGTGGTACGGTCCTGGGAGGATATGTTCGGCTCCTTCCTGTCGGCGCTGCGGCTGGAGAAACTCGGCCTGTTCATCATTCTTGGCATCATCGTTCTTGTGGCCGCCTTCAATATCGCCACCACCCTGATCATGGTAGTGATGGAAAAGAACAAGGACATTGCCATCCTGAGATCCATGGGCGCGTCGGCGCGCAGCATCATGAAAATCTTCCTGTTCGAGGGGCTGGTCATAGGCGTGGTCGGGACCGGACTGGGAACCATTCTGGGACTCATCCTGGCCTGGAACGCCGACCCGGTGATCAAGTGGGCCGAGCGCACCTTCGGACTGCGGCTGTTCGACCAGGCGGTGTACGGCATGGATCATTTCCCCTCGCAGGTGCTGGCTTCCGACGTCGTGGCCGTCGTGGTCGTGGCGCTCGGAATTTCTCTGGTGGCGACTCTCTATCCGGCCTGGCATGCCTCGCGCATGGATCCGGCCGAGGCACTGCGTTATGAGTGACCCGGTCATCGTGGTTGAAAATCTGCAGCGTCATTTCCCCACCGTCGACGGCCCGGTCGAAGTGCTGCGGGGGATCGATCTTGAAGTTCGCGCCGGTGAGCGCCTGGCCGTTGTCGGCGCCAGTGGTGCCGGCAAGAGCACGCTGATGCACGTCCTCGGCGGCCTGGACCGGCCGAGCTCCGGAAGGGTTACCTGCTGCGGCCAGGATGTCTACGCCCTGAAGCCGCTGGAACTGGACGCCTTTCGCAACGGTACTGTCGGCTTCGTATTTCAGTTCCACCAGCTTCTGCCCGAGTTCACCGCCCTGGAAAATGTCATGATGCCGCTGCTGATTGCCGGCCGATCTCGCAGCGCGGCATCCGAAACCGCCCACCGGCTTCTTGATGAGGTGGGGCTCGCGCGTCGCGTCGGTCACAAGCCGGGTCAACTCTCCGGCGGAGAGCAGCAGCGGGTCGCCATTGCCCGCGCCCTGGTGCGTGGTCCGAAGGTGCTTCTTGCGGATGAGCCGACCGGTAATCTTGACAGCGGCACCAGCGACCGGATCTGGGACCTGCTGGAACAGTTGCACAGCCGCCACGGCCTGACCATGGTGATCGTGACCCACAGCGAGCGGCTCGCGGGGCGCATGGACCGCACCGTGCGCATGGTCGACGGAAAGATCCTGTCGTGAAAAGGGTTTACACGCCAATCCCCGGCTAACTATAATGACGCATTTTAATGCGCCAAAGGTGGGAGACTGCTGATTTGATGAAGATCCTATGCCGCCAGGTACTCGCCGTTGTCCTGATGCTGACCCTGGTCTTTCCGGCCTGGTCGGCGACCTACAGAATAGACGACGTCATCGTCAAAGGCAACCGCAGGGTTGAATTGGAAGCCATTGCGCCTCTGCTCGGGGTCAGGCCCGGTACCGAGGCGACGACCGAACAGATCGACGCCGACATCAGGGCCATCTACGGCCTCGGCCGTTTCGAGGACGTCAGCGCCGAACTGATCGATCAGAACGGTGCCAGGGTTCTGGTCTACCGCCTGAAGGAACGCCCCCTGGTTCGCAAAATCACCTTCGAAGGCAACGACGAGTTTGATGACACCAAGCTCAGAACCCTCATCCCGCTGCGGACCCCGGACATCTATGAGCCCAAGGTGGTTGACCGGAGTATTCGGGCCATTCGGGACGAATACGTCAAGGAAGGCTACTACGGCGTCAAGATCAAACCTGATGTCAAGGTCGATGACCGCAACGAGGCGGAGGTGGTTTTCCGCATCGAAGAGGGAGAAAAGGTCCTTGTCGACAATATCATTTTCGAAGGCAACACGGTCGTTTCGGACCGCCGGCTGAAGAAGGTGATGCAGACCAAGGAACGCTGGTTCCTGTCCTGGCTGACCGGTCGTGGTACCTACCTCGAGGATGTCCTTGAAAATGACCTGCTGCTGATCGCCGACGAATACCTCAATCGCGGTTACATCCAGGTCAAGGTGAAAAAGCCGGTCATCATGATCAGCGAGGACGGCAAGGTTCTCGACATCTTCATCCAGATCGAGGAGGGAGACCAGTTTTCCGTCGGCGACATCGACATCGCCGGTGATCTGCTCAAATCCCGCGATGAACTGCTGTCCCTGCTGACCCTGAAACCGGGTGAGGTTTTCAGTCGCAAGCAGCTGCGGGCGGATGTCATGGCCCTCTCGGATCTCTATGCCGACCAGGGTTACGCCTTTGTCAATGTTGCCCCCCTGTCCAATCTCGACACCGAAAAGAACCTGATCAACCTCAAATTCGAGATCGAAAAGGGGCAGCAGGTTCGCATCCATCGCATCAATATCTCCGGCAACACCAAAACGCGCGACAAGGTGGTGCGGCGCGAGGTGCGCCTGGCAGAAGGAGAACTGTTCAGCGCCACCGGAATCAAGCAGAGCAAACGCAATATCAACAATCTCGGTTTCTTCGAGGAGGTCGAGGTCAACACCCGCAAGACCGCCGATCCCGAGCTGATGGATATTGATATCCAGGTCAAGGAACGGCCCACGGGGACCTTCAGTGTCGGCGCCGGTTACTCCTCGGTCGACGGCCTGATTGCCCAGGGTTCGGTGAGCCAGAGCAACTTCCTCGGCCTCGGACTCAAGCTGGATGTTTCCGGTTCCTTCGGCAGTCAGTCGACCACCTACAACCTCGGTCTGCTCGACCCGCATTTTCTCGATACCCGGTTCGCGCTCGGCGGCGATCTCTACAAGACCGATCGCGAATACACCGATTACGACAAGGCTACGGTCGGCGGGGATATCAAGCTCGGGTTCAATGTCGGCGAGGATAACCGTTTCTTCCTGGTTTACCGCTACGAAGAAAGGGAGATTTCCAACGTCGATGAGACCGCGGCACTCGAGATCCAGGAGGCGGTCGGCAATTCGACCCTGTCGTCCCTGACGGCGTCCATCACCCGTGACCGGACCGACTACCGTCCCGATCCGACCAGGGGGTATGTCGGCGAGATTTCGGCCGAATATGCCGGCCTGGGCGGGACGGAAAAGTACGCCAAGGCCATTTTGGATTACCGGCACTACATTCCGGCCTTCTGGAAAACCTATTTCATGCTGCACGGGCAGATCGGCCATGCCTTCGAGGTCTCGGGCGAAGAAATACCCATCGACGAGAAATTCCGCCTCGGTGGGATCAGTACTCTGCGCGGTTTCGATTCCCGGACGGTCGGGCCGCGCGTGCAGCAGGTTGACGAATTCGGTCAGCCGATTCCCGGTGCCTACGACTATGTTGGTGGCAACAAGGAGGCCTTTGCCAATATCGAACTGCTGTTCCCGCTCTTCCCCGAGGTGAAGATGAAGGGGGTTGTCTTCTTCGATGTCGGCAATGCCTGGGCTTCCGGCGTCAGCTACTTTGACGAGGTGCGCTACAGTGCCGGCGCAGGTATCCGCTGGATGAGTCCGCTGGGTCCACTGCGCCTGGAATGGGGGCGCAATCTTGATCCGCTTGAAGACGAGGAAACCAGCCGTTTCGATTTCTCCATGGGTCGATTCTATTAATTCTAAGACAAGCGAAGTGAAAGGATTGAAAATGATGAAGAAGTTCATGATTGTTCTGGCCATTCTGGCAGCTGTCTGTGTCGGGGGGAACGCCGTGGCCGCCGACCTCAAGGTCGGCTACGTCGATCTGCAGAAGGTTCTCAATGATTCCGCGGCCGGCCGCTCGGCCAAGGAAGAGATTGGTAAGAAGGTCAAGGAATACGAGATTCAGGTTCAGGCCCGGCAGAAGGAACTGCAGGCCGCCAAGGAGGAGCGCGAGAAGCAGGCGCTCCTTCTCTCCGACGAAGCCCGCGCCAAAAAAGAGCGGGAATATCAGCAGAAGCTCAAGGATCTGCAGCGTTTCACCAAGGATATCCGTGACGACCTGCAGATGCGTGACGCCGATGCCACCAAGAAAATTCTTGAGCAGGTTCTCAAGGTCGTGCGCGAGTTCGGGGAGAAGGAAGGCTACACCCTGATCCTGGAAAAGAACGAGAGTTCGCTGATCTACGCCAGTGAGTCGATCGATCTGACCGATACCATCCTGAAGCTCTACAACAAGAGCCTGAAATAGGAACGTAAACCATGGCGCATCTGCAGCAGCTGGCCGAACTGGTTGGCGGCCGGGTCGTCGGTGACCCCGAGGTCGAAATCCGTCGGCTGGCAAGTTTCGATGAGGCCGGAGAGGGCGACATTACCTTTGTCACCAAGGCCAGTTATGCCAGAAGGCTGAACGAACTGCGTGCCTCGGCTGTCATCCTCCAGCAGGAGGCTCCGGTCACCTGCAACCAGCTGGTCTGCGCCAACCCCTACCTGGCCTTTGCCCGCATCCTGACCTTCTTCGAGGTGCGCAAACCGGTCTGCGAGGGGATCGCGGCCGATGCCTTCGTGCACCCGGGCGCGACAATCGGAGCCGATGTCACCATCCGCTCGGGATGCCACGTTGGTGCCGGCGTGACCGTCGGTCGGGGGACCGTTCTCGACGCCAACGTGGTGCTCTATCCGAATGTCGAAGTCGGCGAGGACTGCCATCTTCAGGCCGGTGTCGTGGTGCGGGAAAAGTGTCGTCTCGGCAACCGGGTCATCGTTCAGCCGAACGCGGTTATCGGCTCGGACGGATTCGGTTTCGCCCCCGACGGCGAGCGCTACGAGAAGATTCCCCAGGTCGGCATTGTCGTGATCGAGGACGATGTCGAAATCGGCGCCTGCAGTTGCATCGACCGGGCCGCCCTTGGCGAGACACGCATCGGACAGGGATGCAAGCTCGACAACCTGGTGCAGATCGGCCACAACGTCCAGGTCGGCCCCCATACGGTCATGGCCGGGCAGACCGGCATCGCCGGCAGCACCCTGATCGGCAGGCACTGCACCTTCGGCGGTCAGTCGGGCAGTGCCGGACACCTGCGCATCGGTGACAATGTCACCGTGGCCGGCAAGGGGGCGATCGGCACCGATACAGAGGGGAACCAGGTGCTTTCCGGCGCGCCTGCCATGCCCCACAAGGACTGGCTCAAGGCCTCCCTGGCCTTTCCGAAACTGCCGGAAATGAGGCGAGAATTGAATCGGCTGCGACGGGAGCTCGATGCCCTGAAGTCGGCCATGAAGGATTGTGGAGAGTGACGATGATGGATATTCAGAAAATCATGGAACACCTGCCCCACAGGTATCCGTTCCTGCTGGTTGACCGGATTGTCGAGGTCATCCCGGGTGAGAAGGTGGTCGGCCTGAAGAATGTCACCATCAACGAGCCCTGCTTTCAGGGGCATTTCCCCGAGCATCCGATCCTGCCCGGCGTGCTGATCGTTGAGGCCATGGCCCAGGTGGGAGGAATTTTCGCCCTGGCCAACGATGAGATCGGCGAGGACAAGCTGACCTACTTTGTCGGCATCGAAAAGGCCCGTTTCCGTCGGCCCGTCCGACCGGGCGATTCCATGTATATTGAAATGACCCAGGTCGGGGTTAAAAGGGGGATTTACACCTTCGCCGGCAAGGCCCGTGTCGATGACAAGGTCGTTGCCGAAGCGACACTGATGGCGACCTTTGTCGACAAGTAAAACCCTTCAGGAAAGGACGATAGATGATTCATCCAACCGCCCAGATCCATCCGGCCGCCGAACTGGCCGATAATGTCGAAGTCGGGCCCTATGCCGTTATCGGCGAACATGTCCGTATCGGTCCTGGGACCCGTATCGGTGCCCACGCGGTCATCGACAACTATACCGAGATCGGGCGTGACAACCATATCTACCAGTTCGCCTCGGTCGGCGCCGAGCCGCAGGACCTGAAGTTTGCCGGCGAGGAATCCTGGCTGCGCATCGGAGACCGGAACCGGGTGCGGGAGTTCGCGACCCTGCACCGCGGGACGGCGGACGGTGGCGGTGAGACCATCGTCGGCAGCGACTGCCTGTTCATGGCCTACTCGCATGTCGCCCACGACTGCCGGGTCGGCAACCACGTCATCCTGGCCAACGGCGCGACCCTGGCCGGGCATGTCATTGTCGAGGATTTTGCCATCCTGGGCGGATTGTCCGCGGTTCATCAGTTCAGCCGCGTTGGCGCCCACGTCATGATCAGTGGTGGTTCCATGGTCGGCCAGGACGTGGTCCCCTATGCCATGGCCCAGGGGGACCGGGCCAAAATCGCCGGCATCAATCTGATAGGCCTGAAGCGTCGCGGTTTTTCCGAGCAGGCGCTGAAGAACATCAAGACGGCCTACAAGGTTGTCTTTCGCAGCAACCTGCGGCTCGAAGAGGCGCTGGCGCAACTGGAAGCCGATTTGGGGGATCAGGAAGAAATCCGGCATTTCATCGAATTCATCAAGGGCAGTGAGCGGGGCCTGACCCGGTAGTCAGGCAGGGATTATGGGCGCAGCGGCCTCAAAAGCCCCCCGTATTCTGATTGTCGCCGGCGAAGCCTCCGGAGACCTGCACGCAGCCAACCTGATCAAGGCGGCCCGGGAACTGCATCCCGGGCTGCGTTTTTTCGGCGTCGGCGGCCAGCGAATGCGCCAGGCCGGCTGTGACATCCTCGTCCCGGCCGAAGATCTCGCGGTCATGGGGCTTGTCGAAGTGGCCCTTCGTTACCCGGTGATTCGCAGGGCCTTCAAGACCCTGGAAAAAGTTCTTGTCGGCAATGAGCCCCCCGACCTTCTGGTGCTTGTCGACTATCCCGGGTTCAACCTGCGCCTCGCCAAAGTGGCGCATGCCGCCGGAGTCCCGGTGCTTTATTATATCTGCCCCAAGGTCTGGGCATGGGGGCGGAAGCGTATACCGGTCATCGCCGAAAACGTCGATGCCCTGGCGTGCATTTTCCCGTTTGAACCGCAACTCTTTGCCGGTACCGGGCTCGACGCGCGTTATGTTGGCAACCCGCTGTTGGATGAGGAGCGAGCCGATGAGGACAGGCGTTCCTATCTGGCGCGACTCGGGTTCGACTGTGGGCAGCCTGTTGTCGGTCTGTTCCCCGGAAGCAGGGCGAGCGAAATCCGCTACATCTTTGAAACGGTAGTGAAGACTGCCGCCCGTATGCGTGATCTGGGGATTGCGAAACAGTTTCTGCTGCCCGTGGCACCGACTTTGAGCGATGACCAGTTGCGACCTGCCCTGGTGGAAACCGGGCTGGATGTCCGCCTGGTGCGGGACAATATTTACCAGGTCGCGTCATCCTGCGACGCGGCCCTGTGCGTGTCGGGTACCGTCACCCTGCAGGCAGCACTGGCCCGGACGCCGATGGCGGTTCTCTACAAGGCGTCGCCCATCAGCTACGCCGTCGGCCGCAGGTTGGTGAAGATTGATCACTTCAGCCTGGTCAATATTGTCGGTGGTCGGGAGATCGTACGCGAATTCCTGCAGGATGGCGCCCGGCCCGAGCTGCTGGCCGAAGAGATGCGACGACTGCTGCAGGAACCGGACTACCGCCGGCAGGTCACGACCGGCCTTGAAGAAGTTTGCAACCGGCTCGGTGGCCCGGGAACTTCCCGACGGGTGGCCGAAATACTGTTGGAGATGCTGACCCGATAAAAGGATACGAAGATTGTCTCCGCCTGAGAATAAAAGAAAGGGCCTTTACGCCCGCCTGATCGGTTATGCCGCCCCCTACAAATGGCGCATCCTGGTGTCGATGCTGGCCTCGCTGCTGGTTGGCGGTTCCGATGCCCTGATTGCCTACCTGGTCAAGCCGTTCATCGATGAGCTGATCGTGGCGGGGAATTACGCTCTTGCCCGCTGGGTGCCAATTTTGATCGTCGTGCTGGCGGCCGCCAAGGGAACCGGTCGTTTCCTGCAGATGTACCAGATCCGCTATGCCGGCCAGGGGGCCATCCAGGATATCCGCAACGACCTCTACGGCCACCTGGTGCGGCTGTCGATGCCTTTCTTTGTCCGCAACTCATCCGGGACCCTGATGTCGCGCGTCCTCAACGACGTCAACCTGGTGCAGTCGGTCCTGTCCGACGTCCTGGTTACCCTGTTGCGCGAATCGACCTCGATGATTGCCCTGATCTGCTACGCCTTCTACGCCGACTGGAAGATGGCGCTGATGGCCTTCGTGGTTATCCCCGCATCGGCCGGCCCGGCCGCGGCCATCGGCCGGCGGATCAAAAAGGTTACCCGCAAAGGTCAGGGGGCGCTGGGGGAAGTAACCAAAAGTCTGGAGCAGACCCTGTCCGGCATCAAGGTAATCAAGGCCTTCGGTACGGAAAAAGTCGAGGAGGAGGCTTTCCGGCGGGAAAATGCCGGGTTCTTTCGGCTGATCTGCAAGAACTTCCGCTATGATGCCGCCTCGGCGCCCATGATTGAGATCATGACATCCCTCGGGGTTGCCGTGGTGCTCTGGTATGGTTTGCAGCGGATCGGTGCCGGCGAGATGACCAAGGGGGAGCTCTTTTCCATCCTGGCCGCCATCGTCATGATGTACTCGCCGCTCAAGCGGCTGACACGGGTCAACAACGTTCTGCAGCAGGCCCTTGGAGCGGCCGAGCGGGTGTTCGAACTGTTCGATACCAGGCCGGAGATCGTTGACTCCGATGAGGCCGAAGATCTGCCTGCAGTCAAGGGCGAGGTCGTTTTCGACCGGGTTACCTTCGCCTATGAGGACGAGCCGGTCCTCAGAGAATTTTCTCTGAAGGTGGCGCAGGGGAAGGTCGTGGCTCTGGTCGGACCGAGCGGTGCCGGGAAAAGTACCCTCATCAGCCTGATCAACCGGTTCTATGACCCGACGGACGGCAAAATTATGATCGATGGCCACGACATTTCCAGGGTGACCCAGGAGAGCCTGCACCGGCAGCTGTCCCTGGTCGACCAGGAGACCTTTCTGTTCCATCGCAGCATTGCCGACAACATCCGTTACGGGCGCCCCGAGGCGAGCGACGAGGAGGTGATTGAGGCCGCCAGCAAGGCCTGCGCTGACGAGTTTATCCGCCAGCTTCCAGATGGCTACCGGACCCAGATCGGTGACCGGGGCGTTCGGCTCTCGGGCGGACAGCGGCAGCGCATCTGCATCGCGCGCGCCATCCTGCGTGACGCGCCCATCCTGCTGCTGGACGAAGCGACCAGCGCACTTGATACAGAAAGTGAGGCGTTGGTGCAGCAGGCGCTCAACAATCTGATGCAGGGGCGAACCACTTTCGTGATCGCGCATCGTCTGAGTACCATCATGCATGCCGACATCATTGCCGTTCTTGATCAGGGCAGGCTGGTCGAGCAGGGAACGCACACGGAACTGCTTGCAGCCGGCGGCCTCTACCGGCGGCTCTATGACATGCAGTTCCGGGATGACAACGCATGAGCCGGATGGCAGACAGATTACTGCTGGCCCTGGCCCCACCACTGGCCGCCGTACTAATCCGCGGCCTGCATGCTGTCATGCGCACTGAGATCATCGGCGACGAGCCGCTCCGCAAGCTCTGGCAGCGGGGGGAAAATGTCATCCTGGCCTTTTGGCACGACCAGCTGTTGCTGATGGCTCTCGGATATCGCGGACCCGGCGCTCGCATCCTGATCAGCCAGTCCAAGGATGGCGAGCTGATTGCGAGGGTCATGAAGAGACTCGGGCATGAGGCCGTACGCGGTTCTTCCAGTCGCGGCGGGCGGGAAGCGTTCCGGGAGATGATGAAACTGGCTCAGGAGCCTGTCGATATCGTTTTTACCCCCGATGGCCCCAGGGGCCCGAGACACCAGCTCAAGGACGGTGTGGTGCAATTGGCGCGCATGACCGGCCGGCCGGTGGTTCCCATGGCATTTGTTGTTTCCCGTGGGCATCGTTTTGGATCCTGGGACCGTTTTCTGCTCCCGTTTCCCTTTTCCAGGGGTGTTTACTCC
>RFIO01000330.1 GCA_003695205.1 Deltaproteobacteria bacterium | reverse complement strand
TCGGATCAGCGCTTTTTCAAAACCAGCCCGACCACCTGGGCCAATACCAGAATGCTGAGATACCCGGTCAGATGCAGTGCGAAACTCTCCAGCATGGCATTCACCTCCTTTCGTCTGTTTTCGTCCGGCACACTTGCCAAATCCTTGCCATATCAGCCTGAAATTACAGTCATTTTTTTAAAACGGCGGTCGAAAACTTTTGTTTGAATCCCGTTCGCCTCCCCATAAAGCGAGATTTTTGTCCTGTTTTTTCAACATGTTGCAGGGAACACTTCGGTTTTGAAAGGGTCATGTCAACAAAATTGGAACTTTCAAATTTTCATACTCAACCTGCTGTTTTAACAGGCCAAACAGAGCTGAAAAGCCCAAATTGTCTCGTCCGGGGTCAAATCGCCACACTTTTCTCCACAATGTGACGTCTTGTCGACACCCGAACCCTGGTGCTAAAGTCGCCGGACACCGCCATCGGGGGTAGCAGAATGAACCAGCAGCACGACCGTTTCCACGTCAGTTACCAGATCCGCGTCAACGACGATCGCAGTGTCGATGACCACGCCTGGGACATCTGCCTGGAGCAGACGGTCGAAGTCCCCCCGGCAGTTGTGCCCGACAGCCATGACGAGGAAGGCCTGCTCGGCCGCGTTGAACGCATCGAACCGGTTCGCGCCGATGACAGTCGCTACCTGGTCGACATCAGCTACCGCTGTGACCTGGCCGCCGCCAGCCTGCCGCAGCTGCTCAACGTCCTGTACGGCAACATTTCGCTGAAAAACAATATCCGCATCATCGACCTGAAGCTGCCGGACAGCCTGCGGCGGCAGTTCGGCGGGCCGGCTTATGGCGTGGATGGCATCCGCGGCCTGATCGGCGTCCACGGCCGGCCGCTCGCCTGCACCGCGCTCAAGCCAATGGGACTGCCGGTTGCCGAGCTGGCACGCCTGGCCGGAGCCTTTGCCGCCGGCGGGGTCGACCTGATCAAGGACGATCACGGCCTGTCCGACCAGCCGTTTCATCCCTTCGCCGAGCGGGTCGCCCGCTGCCAGGAGGCGAT
>RFIO01000329.1 GCA_003695205.1 Deltaproteobacteria bacterium | reverse complement strand
TTCGCAACCGCCGCAGATCATGGCATCGGCATCCCCGCGCTGAACGGCCCGAAAGGCATCGCCAATCGAGTGGGTGCCGGTGGCGCAGGCGGAAACCGACGACAGGTTGGGCCCCTTGGCACCGGTCCGCATTGAAATGAAACCAGGTGCCAGGTTGATGATCAGCATCGGAATGAAAAAGGGGGAAATCTTCCTGTAGCCACCTTCGAGCATGGCCTGGTGGTATTTTTCAATGGTCGGAAGGCCACCGAGGCCGGCACCAACCTGGACCCCTACGCGTGTGGCGTTGGAATCATCTATCGTGAAACCCGAATCTTCCAGCGCCATGTCGGCAGCCGCCACGGCATACTGAATGAACAGGTCCATTTTGCGCTGTTCTTTTTTCTCGATGTAATCGTCGGGATTGAAGTCTTTGACCTCGCCGGCAATCTGGGTCGGCAGGTCGGACGCGTCAAAGGATGTGATCCGGCCGATGCCGGACTGGCCCCGCATCAGGGCTTCCCAGTTCTTCTCTTTGCCGGTACCGAGCGGCGAAACAATGCCCATACCGGTGATCACTACTCTGCGCATGTCGTGCAAGCCTCCGGCAGACCGGCCTTAAGGGCCGGCTCGTCGAACAAGGGGCGCGAAGGCATTTCGCCCTCACGCCCCTCGGGATCAGGAGTTCTCGTTGATGTAGTCGATAGCGTCCTGAACTTTCTGAATCTTCTCGGCGTCCTCGTCGGAGATTTCGATATCGAACTCCTCCTCGAGAGCCATGACCAGTTCGACAGTGTCGAGGGAGTCGGCACCGAGATCGTCCATAAAGGACGCTTCGGGGGTGACCTGAGCCTCATCGACGCCGAGCTGCTCGGCAACAATCTGCTTGACGCGTTCTTCCACAGAAGCCATAACGTGTTACCTCCTCAATTGGATGTCGGTTCATCTGACCGATCGTTTGGACGGACTTACCGTCATTCATACACGACGGGCCGGGATTTGCCAGCCCGGTCCCGATTCACATGTAAAGCCCGCCGTTGACTCCAAGCACCTGGCCGGTCACGTATCCGGCAGCCTCGGACGCCAGAAAGGCAACGGCAGAGGCGACATCTTCCGGGGTACCCAGCCGCCCGAGAGGGATCTGGCTGCTCATCTCATCCCTGGCCTTGTCGGTCATCGCCTCGGTCATGGAGGTTTCGATGAAACCGGGTGTGACCGCATTGACGGTCACGTTTCTGCGTGCCAGTTCCCGGGCGTTCGACTTGGTCAAGCCTATCATACCGGCCTTGCTGGCGCAGTAATTGGCCTGGCCAGGGTTACCCATTTCACCAACGACGGAACTGATGTTGACAATGCGGCCATAGCGCTGTCTGGTCATAAGCCTGGCAACGGCACGGGTCAACATGAAGGCTCCCTTGAGATTGGCGTTGAGTACGGCGTCCCAATCCTCGTCCTTCATGCGCAGCAGCAGACCATCCCGGGTCAGTCCGGCATTGTTCACCAGGATATCAATCCGGCCGAACCGTTCCGCTCCCCTGGCGACCATGGCGTCGATGGAATCGGCCTCGCTGACATCACCGGTCACAACCTCGACCTCTGCGTCAAGGGCCCGGATCTCTGCGGCGACGCTCTCAAGCGCTGCCTGGTCTCGACCGGCCGCGACTATCGAGGCTCCCTGACGGGCAAGCTCAAGAGCAATGGCACGACCGATTCCACGCGAAGCGCCAGTGATAAAGGCAATTTTTCCGGCGGGCATGATTCTGTATCCTTTCCCGTCGTCGACCTTTCAGGCCTTAACGGCCTCGAGGTCGGCAACCGTACCAAGATTCTGCAGGGTTGCCCCGCGAGCGAGGCGCTTGATCAATCCGACAAGAACCTTGCCGGGGCCAATCTCGACGAACCGGGACACACCCTGTTCGACCATGTAATTCATACTCTCTTCCCAACGGACCGGCGCGCAAACCTGGGTGACGAGCAGTTCACGAACCCGGGTCGCGTCTTTGTTGGGACGTGCTTCGACATTGGTAACAACGGGGATCTGCAGCTCTCCAATCTCGACGCCTGCCAGCACCTCGGCCAGCCGGTCGGCTGCCGGCTGCATCAGCCGGCAATGAAACGGGGCACTGACAGGCAGAGGCAGGGCACGTTTGGCTCCCTTTTCCTTCGCGAGATCGACGGCCCGACCGACCGCATCGGCATGCCCGGCAATGACCACCTGTCCGGCACTGTTGAAATTGGCGGGAGCAACCACCCTCCCCTGGGAGGCGTCTTCACAGACCTGTCGAAGCGTTTCGGGATCGAGCCCGAGAATCGCCGCCATGGCCCCCTCTCCCACGGGGACTGCCTGCTGCATGAACTGCCCGCGCGCCCGAACGGTTTTGACCGCATCGGCAAACGGGAGGGCTCCGGCGGCAACCAGCGCCGAGTATTCCCCCAGGGAATGTCCGGCCACGAGATCAGCTTTCAGCCCTGTTTCCTGCTGAAGAACCCGCAGGGCGGCGACACTGTGGGTCAGGATGGCGGGCTGAGTGTTCTCGGTAAGTTTGAGATCCTCTTCGGGTCCGCTGAAGCAGAGGGATGCCAGGTCGAATTTCAGAGCATCGTTCGCCTCTTCGAAGGTACGGCGAGCGACATCGAACTGCTCAAACAGGTCGCGACCCATTCCGGCAGCCTGCGATCCCTGCCCGGGAAAGAGAAAAGCAAGCATGATTCGATACTCCCTACCAGCGCATCAGGATGGAACCCCAGGTGAAGCCGCCGCCGAAGGCATCGAGCAACACCAGGTCCCCCTTGTCGATCCGGCCGGCCTGCACCGCCTCGTCGAGCGCTACCGGAATAGTAGCGCCGGAGGTATTGCCGTACTTGTTGACGTTGATGAACACCTGATCCTGTTTCAGCTTGAGGCGCTTGGCCACGGCGTCGAGAATTCTGATGTTGGCCTGATGAGGGATGAACAGTTTCAGATCCCCGGCACTCAGCCCGTTGGCAGCCAATGCCTCCTCGGCGACATCGGACATGGAACGTACGGCAACCTTGAAAACTTCATTCCCCTGCATTTTCAGGCAGTGAACTTTCTGCCTGAGTGCCTCTTCGCTCACCGGATGGCGTGAACCGAACCCGGGCTGATGCAGCAGCTCCCAGTAGCTCCCGTCGGAATGGAGGTGGGTCGAGAGAATACCCGACTCGTCGTCGCTTGCTTCGACCACCACCGCACCGGCGGCATCCCCGAACAGAACACAGGTGTTGCGGTCGGTCCAGTCAACGATGCGAGTGAGTATTTCGGCGCCAATAACGAGCGCCTTTTTCACGGCACCGCTCTGCACCTGCTTGACGGCCGAATCGAGGGCGTAGATAAAGCCGCTGCATGCGGCGGAAACGTCGACAGCAAAGGCATTTTTGGCCCCGAGCTTGTCCTGCACAAGGCAGGCGGTCGCCGGCCAGGGAAAATCGCCGGTGATGGTGCCGACGACGATGTAACCAATTTCCTCGGGAGCAGCGCCGGCCATTTCGAGTGCCTTGCGGGCGGCATTGACGGCCAGGTCGGAGGTGTTCTCCTCGGCGGCGGCGACACGCCTTTCCCTTATGCCGGTGCGGGTGGTGATCCACTCGTCCGAAGTCTCGACCATCTTTTCAAGGTCGGCGTTACTGAGGATTTTTTCAGGCAGGTAGGAACCGGTCCCCGTGATACGCACTCTCACCATAACAAAACACCTTTCTCAGTTCCCGTTGGCGGCGGGATCATCGGCCATCTCGGCGGCAGCCTCTGTCGCCATGATCTCAACCAGCGCCTTCTCCAGGGTCTGGTTGACATTCTTCCTGATGTATTCCGCCGCGAGTCGAATCGCGTTGGCGATTGCCTTCTCATTGGAACCACCGTGGCAGATCATGCCGGTACCGGCAATGCCCAGAAGCGGCGCGCCACCATACTCGGCATAATCAATTTTGCGACGGAAGCGTTTGAAGGCAGGACGGGCGAACAGATAGCCGACCTTCGCCAGCAGGCTGCCTGACATCTCCCGGCGCAGCATGCTGGCAAGAGCTTCGGCCAGACCTTCGGAGGTTTTGAGAACGACATTACCGACGAAACCGTCACATACGACGACATCAACCGATCCGTTGTAGATATCCCGCCCCTCGACGTAGCCGACGTAATCGAACAGATCAATCACGGACTGTCTCAGCAGGGCATGGGTTTCACGGGTAAGTTCGTTCCCCTTGCTTTCTTCCTCGCCATTGGAGAGCAGGCCGATACGGGGGCGTTCCTTTCCGAGCACCTTGTGGGAATAGACCGCTCCCATCAGGCCGAAGCGCGCCAAATGGCGGGGACGGCAGTCGACGTTGCCACCGGCATCAAGCACCATGGTCTCGTTGACAAGGTTGGGCATGATGGCGGCAATAGCGGGCCGCTCGATACCGCGCACCCGTTTGAGGACGAACATGCCTGCTGCCATGGTCGCGCCGGAATTTCCGGCACTGACAACCGCGTGGGCTCGTCCCTGCTTGACCAGGTCGAAGGCGACCCTGATGGAGGAATCTTTCTTCTTTCGCACCGCGTCGGAAGCCGAGTCGTGCATGCCGACAACTTCCGACGCGTGGTGGACAGAGACACCCAGGCCTGAGACCTCATGCTTCCCGAGCTCGGCCCGCAACCGCTCCTGGTCGCCGACCAGAACGATGTCGATTCCCCACTGCCGACAGGCGGCGACAGCGCCGGCGACCTCAACGGCCGGGGCATGATCGCCGCCCATGGCGTCAACCGCGACTGTGACCTTTTCGTTCAAAGGCCCGCCCCGGCTCAGTCTTCGGTGCCCAGAACGTCACGGCCCTTGTAGAAGCCGCAGCTGGCGCAGGCCCGGTGGGGCTGCTTGGGCTCATTGCACTGGGGGCAGGTTGAGAGGCCCGGAGGGGTCAGGCTGTCGTGGGACCGACGCATATCACGCTTTGATTTGGATGTTTTCTTCTTGGGTACTGCCATCTTTCTGCTCCTTACCCGCCTGTATGATATTGCGGGGTTTTTGCTGTTTCAAGCCCTGCGGGACAGGCGCTGACGCCTCACTCCCCGGACTTGTCGTCTATTTTCAGTTTGGCAAGCTCGGCAAATCTCGTATCGAAAACCGGTTCGCTGCATTCGCAGGCTTCATGGTTCATATTCCGCCCGCAATGGGGGCAGAGTCCCTTGCAGGACTCCGAACAGAGTGACCGCGCCGGCAGTTCAAGGACAACCTGTTCGGCTATCAGGCCGCGCAGGGCGACAACGTCACCGCTGACAGCAACAAGTCCGAGAGCCTCGGCATCCAGCTCGACCCCCTCATCTTCTTCCTCGGCCATATCAGCCACGTCCGTGACCTGATCAAGGCCGCGACTGAAGGTCAGCCTGAACGGCACATCGATTTCCAGCCTGTAGTCTTCCAGACAGCGGCTGCACCCCATAACCACGGAGGTGCTGACCCGCCCGGTCACTTCAACAAGACCGGCAAGGTCCCGAGCAACGATATCCGCTCGAATCGGGGCATCAAAACTGCAGACCCCGCTATCGACAAGATCCTGCAGTTCGCTGAAATGTTCGGCCGCATCGGTCCAGGACTCTTCGAGCTCTCTGTCACCGACCTGATCCCATTGAAATTCAAACACCTGCTGTCCCCCGCACGAGGGTGCGTAGTATAGGGTCTGGCCGGGGGCTGTCAAGAAAAAAGGCACACTGAACCGCCGGCGCCAAAGCCTCTCACTCTTAGCCCATTCCCGACAATTTTGCAAGGCATTTCCCGGCTCGGAACCATTGACCTGCAGCCCTGCAGCAAGTACCTTTTGAACCCCAGCGTCAACAAACTGCCAGGTCGACAAGGAGAAGATCCTGACATGCCAGAAACCGGGAGCAAGATACCGACACCCAAAGCCGCCGGAGATGCCTTCGAACGGCTCTGCTCCATTATGCGAAAACTCCGCGCGTCAGGGGGATGTCCCTGGGACGCACGCCAGACCCCTGAAAGTCTCAAACCCTACATCCTTGAAGAAGCTTATGAGCTTCTCGAGGCTATCGACCTGAAAGACAACAATAAAATCCGCGAAGAGCTTGGCGACCTCCTCCTCCAGGTCGTCTTCCAGGCAACCATCTTTGCCGAACAGAACCGGTTTGACGCCGCCGATGTCGCAAACACCATCTGCGACAAACTGGAACGCCGGCACCCCCATGTCTTTGCGGGCACCGAATACAAGGACGAAAAGGACCTGCACCGTCAGTGGGACGATATCAAGAGCAGGGAGCATGGCAACAGGACCAAATCCGCGTATGAAAGAATCCCCCGCACCCTGCCCGCCCTGACCAGGACCCAGAAACTCTTCAGCAGAGCCTCTCGGGCGGGCGACAGGGTGCCGGCCCCTGCCGACCTTCCGCCAGCAGATTCAGACCTGGACAGGTTGACTGACCGGCAAAAGGACCTTGTCATTGGCGCACGTCTGGCCGAAACGGTTTTGCTGGCCATGCACCACGAGCGTGACGCAGAGACTGCCCTGCTGACCTGGGTCGAGGAGGTGCTCAGGCTCCTGTCCCGCAACTCCGGCGCCCCAAACCCTGCCGGGGAGAAAAGTTAAAACCTGCGTACTTTCAGGAGAATTTGGCTTTTGTCCACACAGCCTGTGGACAGACTGTTTGAAAGGCTGTGTACAAAATGTTGGCATTCTGGAATCATGGCACGCCTGGCACAATGCCTATTTTTTAGGCAGCAGGCTTTTTCTTTTTGACTCAACAACTTAGGCGCCTTTTTCCAGAAATGGTTTTCGGCTAATGAAGCCTGTCGGGCCAATGTCCCCGCAGGCCGAAAGGAAGTCCGGGCATGTTTACAAGGCTACTGATCATCTTTCTTATTGTCCCAGCCCTTGAGATCTATACCCTGCTTGAAGCGGGGCGCCTGATCGGTGTATGGCCAACCATTGCCATGATCCTGGCAACCGGAATCGCCGGCGCCTGGCTGGCCCGGTCTCAGGGGATCGGGCTGTTGCTTCAGATACAGAAAGAGCTTGCCGAAGGGCGTATGCCCGCTGACAAGCTCTTCGACGGCGTTCTGATCCTGGCCGGTGGTCTGGTGCTGCTGACCCCCGGCTTCTGGACTGACCTGCTTGGGTTTGTCTGTCTCGTCCCCGTAACCCGCCGGGCCCTCAAACGCCTGTTGCGCCGCTGGGCGGAGATGCAGATCGCCAGCGGCAATATCAGGATTTACCGTCCCTGATCCCCCTCAACACCGACCAGGCCGAGGAGCCGACTGCTTCGCTCCAGAAACGCCTCCATGCGCGCGCCATCGAATTCCTGGTGCGCCATGCATGCCAGGTCGAACATGTGTCGAACCAGCAGCTCGGCCGTTTCCGTATTCCCGGCTCGCAGCAGATCCATCACCCGACGCCCTGCGTTACTGGCGCCGTTGACCACAAAAGTCGCCTGGTCAAGGGCATGAACATCCTTGCCTCCACTGATCATCCGGCTCATATCCTGGATACGGCGCATGCGCTCGTCCACAACCAGCAGGCCGGGCAGTTGCTCGTCCCTGAGGTAGTCAACACGCACTTTGACTTTTTCCTGCTCGAGTGTGCGGGTGACAAAATCGGCAAGCCGCTCCTTGTCGCTCTTGCCGTCCGGTGAGGTAACCAGCTCGTTTTCGCTCGAGGAATCCACCAGGGCCTGGTCAATTTCGGCATCGACCCGGACAAACTTGACCTCGCCCCGCTTCATTTCAAGAAACTGCACAAAATGGCTGTCTATCAGGGTATCGAGAATCAGCACTTCGATACCCTGGCCACGAAACAACCGCAGACACTGGGCCTGGGCAACCTCGTCATTGGCATAAAAGACTTTTCCGGCGTGTTTTTCCCCGGCCCTGTCCAGATATTCAGTCAGGGTTGTCCAGCCCCCCTCACCGGTCGTCCTGTAGAGGACATGGTCCATGAGCCGGTCGCAGAATTTGTCGTCCTGCATCATGCCGTACTTGATGAAGGTATGGATATTCTCCCAGATGCCGGCAAAGGCATCCCTGTCTTTTCGGGCCAGGTCGGCAATCTTGCCGGCGATTCGGCCACTGACCACCTCCTGGATCTTGCGCACCTGGGGCTCCTGTTGCAGATAGCTGCGCGAAACATTCAGCGGCAGGTCGGGAGCGTCGATGCAGCCCTGCAACGGACGCAGGAATTCCGGCAGCAGTTCAGGGCAGTTGTCCGTGACAAAGACCTGGTTGCAGAACAGCTTGATATGGCTTTTGGTGACGTCAAACTCATGGCCGATGCGCGGGAAATAGATAATGCCCTTCAGGTTGAAGGGAAAATCGACATTCAGATGAATCCAGAAGAGCGGATCCTCCGACAGCGGATAGAGTTTCCGGTAGAATTCCAGGTAATCCTCGTCTTTCAGGTCCCCCGGAGTCCGGCTCCACAACGGCTCGCAGTCGTTGACCTGTTCCCCTGCCAACCGGATGGGGACCGGCAGGAAATTGCAGTAGCGCTTGAGAACCTGCCGAAGCCGGTCGGCCTTGAGGAATTCCTTCGATTCGCCGTTGAGATGCAGGACAACATCGGTTCCCCGTTCGGACTTGGGAAACGGACGCAGTTCGTAGCTGGTGGTGCCGTCGCAGCTCCAGTGAGCGCCCTCGGCATCTTCGAGGTAGGACCTGGAGCGAATTTCAACCCGATCGGCAACCATGAAAGCCGAATAGAATCCGAGTCCGAAATGTCCGATCAGCTCGGCAGGATCATCGGCGTCCTTGAAGCGGCTGACGAATTCCTCGGCTGAACTGAAGGCGATCTGGTTGATGTACCTGCGGATTTCGTCGGCCGTCATGCCGATGCCGTTGTCGCTGATGGTGAGAGTTCCGGCACCCTCGTCGACCCGGACATCGACGGCAAACTCATCAGCCAGGCCGAGACCTTCCACGGCATTGAGATGTTTCAGTTTGCTGATGGCGTCGACAGCATTCGACACCAGTTCACGCAGGAAGATGTCGTGTTCGCTGTAAAGCCATTTCTTGATGATGGGGAAGATATTCTCGGTATGGATTGAAATCGAGCCCTGTTCGACCCTTTCCTGTTCCGCCATGACAAACCTCCGGATTTTGTCTGCATCCCTGTTTCAGGAACGCAGGCAAACTAATCCCGGTGGCGGGATGTGTCAAGGGACGAGCAGGTCGAGAGAGAAGATCGGCTCAAGCGGCGGCACAAGCACCGCAACCTGCTCTGGAAGGTAGTTGCGCAAAAGCGGGAGCCCGGAGGAGATATCCCAGGCGATCCCGTCACGGGCGAAGGCGACAATACCCTGGCTGAGAAAAAGGATGCCGAACAGAACCGGCAGTCCGACGTGAAAAACAAAGAAGATGGCCAGCCCGGCCCGGCGGCCCCAGGCACGGTTCAGCCGCACGAGCCTCGCGTCCTCTCTTTCACGCAGGACCCGCCAGAGAGTCACCAGGGCCAGGGCCAGGGCGAAAACACCCATGAGCAGTACACGGTTCATACGTCCCTCCCGCTCGGAAGGCGCCGTCATTCGGCCGAGTCAGTTTTCGCTGAGGAAATGCTGTTCGTACATATCCTCAAGTTTTTGCAGATGCCGGCTTTCATCGTTGCCGATACGTTCGAACAACGAAGCCATGGGGGCGCCGGCGCACCCCTGTGCCATGCGCCGATAGAAATCAAGCGCGTTCTTTTCCAGGTGAATGGCATAGGCAAGCACATCCTGCGCCCCCGAATCCGGCTCCAGCTCCTTTTTGCTCAGGACGTAGTCGAGATTCATGGTCGGCACCGGTTTTTCGAGAGTGTGTCCTCCTTCGATGCTGCCTTCCACGAGGGCCTTTTCCAGGGTGTACTTGTGCTCGAGTTCGTCCAGCGCCATCTCCCTGAGCAGGCTTCTGGCTGCCTTGTCACGAACTGTCAGCAACCCCCTGAGATAGTGGCGGAAACTTTCATTCTCCATGTCAATGGCCATCTCGAGAGCGGCTTCGTAGGTGTGGCACACGGGGGCGTTGCTCATGCTCATCCTTCCTTCCGGGGGTCAGTAAATGACAATATAATCATGTTTCTCGGCAATACGGGAAATCTCGAGGACATCGTCGATGCGGTATTCCTCCCCATCAAGCCGAAAGATGTAGCCCCCTTCCGGCTGCTCTTCAGCCAGGGAAATCAGGGCCTCAAAGGTTGCGGTTTTGACGGTCTGCATTCCACCTTCTCCATCGCGTTCGTAAAGAAATTATAGCCTGTAACCGTCAGAATTTCAGCCGGTTTCAGGCAGCGCCAGCTATTCTCCGATGATTTTGACCAGAACCCGCTTTTTTCTGCGTCCGTCGAACTCACCATAGAAAATCTGTTCCCAGGGGCCGAAATCGAGCCTTCCTTCGGTGATGGCGACCACGACCTCCCGGCCCATCAGGGTGCGTTTTATGTGAGCATCGCCGTTGTCTTCACCGGTCAGGTTGTGACGATAGCGGCTGAGAGGCTCGTGAGGGGCAAGTTCTTCCAGCCAACGTTCGAAATCCTGATGCAGACCGCCCTCATCATCGTTGATAAAGACCGAGGCTGTGATATGCATGGCATTGACGAGACAGAGGCCTTCCTGTATTCCGCTTTCGCGCAGGCATTCTTCAACCTGTCTGGTAATATTGACAAAAGCGCGCCTGTCGGGCACCTGAAACCAGAGTTCCCTGCGAAACGATTTCATGCGTCACCTCCCTGCCGACAGGTCAAGCCGGGTTGCGCTCCACCCGAGGGCATGCTATATGATGCGGCCTTGTGCCCGACATACGGCTTCGGGCACCTGCAGACCATGAAAAAAGTATTCAGCCTGACCATACTCCTGCTTCTCGTTGTTCCGGCCCTGATCAGCGGCTGCCGAGATTCGGCCTACCGCGGCCAGCCGAACCTGCTGATACCGCCCCGGGTGGCGGCACCGGAAACCTTTGCCGAGCTGCAAGACCTGTTTCTCCAGCTCGACTATGACCTGACAACCCTGAGACAGGGTGTTCCGCCGCTGGTGCTCGAACGGTTGCCGGAGGACATGGCCGCCATCAGGCTCCCGGCCGAAAAAAAGCGTCTTTTCTACCTCGCCCTGTTACCCATGGCGTTGATGCTGAACGAGGAAATCCGGCTCGAACGCAAGCAACTGGCCGCCATCCTGGACCTGGCGGAACGCGGTGAAAAACTCTCCGAAACCGATCGGGCCTTTCTGACCAGCCTGCGTCAGCGCTACCGGGTCAAGGGCGACCCCCTTGTCGACGGCTCTGTCAGGGACGAATTGCTGCGCCGCGTCGACACCATTCCCGTCGACCTGATCCTGGCCCAGGCAGCCAATGAATCGGCCTACGGCACCTCCAGATTCAGTCGTCTGGCCAACAACCTGTTCGGGGAATGGACCTTCACCCGGGGAACAGGCCTGGTCCCGGAAAATCGACCGGACGGTGCCACCTACGAGGTGCGGGTCTTCGCGTCCCTGTATGAGTCGCTCAAGTCCTATGCCCGCAACATCAACAGTCACTGGGCCTATGAATCCCTGCGCCTGAGGCGTGAACAGCTCAGGGCATCGGGCAAGTCTCCTTCCGGATTTGAACTGGCCTCCGGCCTGCATCTCTACTCGACCCGGCGTCAGGCCTACGTCGAAGATATCCGCAGACTGATCCGCGGCCACGGCCTTGCCCGGCTGGCCGAAGCCGAACTCCGTCCGATTCTCAACCGGCGCAATTACAGCCGCCAGCCCGAACTGGTCGCCAGCCTTCAATAACCGCTCTCGTCAATTTCAGGACGAATCCACAGGTGACTGTACCAGTGCCAGCCGCCGGCTCGCCCCGGAGCGGTCAGGGTGTACTTGCCCCTGCGTCCGCGCAGGGGTTCCCGGGCCGTAATCCGCAACCGCCCTTCCGCCCTGTCAAGCCACTCAACTACTCCCCTCCCCTGGCCGCTGACATAGCAGGTCAGTTGTTCGGCAATCAGGTTTCCGGCATCAACAACCAATTCAAGTACCGGTGGGTTTTCTCCGGAAAGGACCGGTGATGCCGGACGGGCCGACAGGACCTTGAGGGGCCTCATGGCAAGTTTTTCCCGGAAGGAGGCAACACTGGCGTAGGGACCGCCCATGGGAAAGCGCGGCAGGGCAAACAGGTCGCTGGCGTCGTGAACCACCCCTGACTGCTGGGCCACCGCAGCCCTGAAGCCGAACTGCCTGACGAGGGACTGAACATCGAAGTCGTATTCACCGTAGGGGTAGGCAAACAGATCAGGAACGAAACCAAGATGTTGCCTGAAGGCTTCCCTGGAACGCCGCAGATCTGTTTTAAGGCGCTCAAGCCAGGCTTCCCTGGTTTCCCCATCACGCCTGTTCACCATGTGAGGGTGAGAGGCAGTGTGCCCCCCTATCTCGACACCCTGGCCGTGAAGGGTTGCCAACTCCTCCCAGGACAGATAGGAAGCCCCTCCAACGGCATCGGTATTGACGAAAAGGGTGACCGGGTAACCGTACTGCCGCAACAATTCGAATGCCCGCAGAAAACTGCGAAAACCGTCATCAACGGTCAGGGAGACAAAAGTTTCGTTCCCCAGGCCGCCCTGCAGCAGGCGGTGAACCACCTCACCAAGACGAACCACCCGCGCACCTTTTTTTTTCAGGACCTCCAGGTGTTCCCGAAAGGTTTCGAGGTCGATGTTGGTACTTGCGTAGCGCGGCTCGTTGAACCGGTGATAGATAAAGAGGTTGGCGCGTCCTTCGCCGGCAAGGACCTGTATGGGCAGAAGGCAGAGCAGCAGAAGATACCCGAGATATTTCATTGTTCGGATTTGCGGACCCTGGTGCGCAGATACTTGCGGATGGCATTGCGCGCCCGCGGGGTGACGGCCCACTCGAGCCACTTGGGCAGCACCTGTGGGGTGTCGGCCCGCTCGATCGCGACCTGATCGCCGTCCATAAGCCTGGCCTTGAGCAGGCGCGTTTTGCCATTGATGCGGGCCCGCGATGCATGCAGGCCAAGTTCCTCATGAATATCGAAGGCGAAATCGAGCACGCCGCTACCTTCCGGCAGAGTGCGCGGCTCGCCTCGAGGCGTGAAGACCCTGATTTGCGAGGATGCCAGCCTCAGGCTTTCGGTATCGATGGCCGACTCCCCTTCCATGAGCGACGTCATCAGGCTCTGGAAATTCCCCTGGGAGAAATCAAAACCTGGCGCCAGAACGCCTGCTTCATTGAAGCGGGCGAATTTGCGGGTGGTGATTTCGACCCTGAGCCTGTGTTCACCGGCCTGCACCGTGGTTTTGAGGGCCTGGTAGCCGTGCCGGGACATGGTGTAGAGATGGTCCCGCAACTTGCCCGGAATCGGCGGGAAAAGACTGTGCAGGATACCGAGAGCCAGGTAGGCATCCATGGCTCGGTCGACCTGGATGTCCAGGGTATACAGGGCGGCAACGCCGCGACCGGCGTCCCGGGCGGCGCTGATTGAAAAGGGCCGCCAACGATCCTTCTGCCGGGTCGACAGTTTGTGATGTTCGAAGCTGTTGGCAAGCGCGGCCCGAATTTTCCGCAGGTCCGGTCCGGACTCGTCCCTGAGACAGTCAAGGGCCTTGCGGTAGCGGCTGGCCCGCCCAGGATAAATGGTCGCAAGGGCCAGCGATTCAAGCTCGGTCGCCACCATGCCCATCCCGAGGTGTCGGGCCAGCGGAACATAGACCTTGCGCGTTTCTTCGGCGATGCGCTGCTGTTTGGCGGCAGAAAGGGCCGAGAGTGTGCGCATGTTGTCGATCCTGTCCCAGAACTTCAGACAGAGCACACGAATATCCTCGATAGCCGCCAACAGTTGCTTGCGGTAGGTTTCCGCCTGCAGGGCCTCCCGGCTGAGACGGTCATCCTCGACCTTGGTCAACCCGTTGACCAGCAACGCGACTTCCTCGCCGAAGTTGCGGCTGATGTGCTCAAGGGAGAGGTCGGTGTCCTCTACCACATCGTGCAGAATGGCAGCGATCACTGAGGGGAAATCCATCCAGTACCGGGCCGCCATATGCGCGACCCTCAGTGGATGGAAAAAGTAGGGCTCACCCGATTTGCGGAACTGGCCGGCATGGGAGGCGCGGGATATCTGGATGGCCTGTTGCAGGGCATCGATGGCACTGTCCAGTCCCTCTTCTGTCATCTCACCGCCATGGTGAGTGACCAGAAGCTCCATCATTTCATTGATCAGACGCAATTCCCGGCGTTGATCGTATTCCGCTACCTGTTCTTTCGCCTGCACACCGACCTCGTTTTCCACGTCAGATCTTCAGAAGTAATTCTAATAAATTGCAGCCGCATGCAACACAGAAAAATGCACTGGCGCGGCATTTGTTTCGGGACTCCCCACAGGCTCGCCTTGGGCCAACGACTTACAGACAGGTGGAGATCAGCCCGGAGGCCACCCCATGTCCCGTCCGCCGAGCAGGTGGAAGTGAATGTGCCAGACCACCTGGCCACCTCCGGCATTGCAGTTGTTGACAACGCGGAAGCCATCTTCGGCGAACCCCTTGTCGTGGGCCACCTTGCCTGCGATCTGGAAGATATGCCCGATCATTTCATTGTCGGCACTGGTCAGGTCGAGTGTTGTCCTGATGTGCTTTTTGGGCACGATCAGATAATGATGGGGTGCCTGGGGATTGATATCCTCCAGCACCACCAGGCGGTCATCCTGGTAGACAAAGTTGCCGGGGATTTCTCCGGCGACGATCTTACAGAAGATGCAGCTGTCCGGCATGTTCCTCCTCCTGTCTCGTCTCTGGTCGAACGTCGGACCGTTCATCCAACGTTATCACATTCCAGCCTTCCCTGGCAGCCCGTCGGCCGAGCCGCTCGTCGTGACTGAACAGGACAACCTGGTGATCTCCCGCTATTTTTTTCAGCAGGCTCAGGGCCTGAAGCTGACGGGACTGGTCGATGTTTACCAGGGCGTCGTCAATAAGCAGGGGCAGCTTGCGCCCCCGTGACAGCACTTCGACCAGCCCCAGGCG